>JAYUBD010000534.1:0-3928 GCA_043740995.1 Caulobacteraceae bacterium
GGTGATCGCTGAGATCAAGGTGGATCTGCCGCAACCCCGCAAGCGACTGGATCCGGTGTTCCGCGCCCTGGTGGATGACATCTATGCCAGGATGACCGCCAGACCCTCCGCATCGGCCGCAACCCCAGGCAACTTCCCGGGAACGGGGCTCGGCATGGCGCTGACACATGTTTCGACCAACACCCTTTCAGGGATGATCGAGGCGCTTGCGGCCTCTCCGAACAATGGCAAGGCCGACCTGGGCGCATTGGGTCGCGAGTTGATGATGGAAGCTGACGAACTGCTACCCATCGCGGAAACGCTCCAATTGATGCGTTTCGCCGAGATCGAGGGGCGGGCCATCCGTCTGACTCCCGCGGCGCGCCGCTATGAGGCGGCTGACGTGGATGAGCGCAAGCAGTTGTTCGCGCAACACCTTCTCGCCTATGTGCCCCTGGCGGCGCATATCCGTCGGGTCCTCGACGACCGCGCCTCGCATCAGGCGCCGGCCACGCGGTTCCGCGACGAGCTGGAGGACTTCATGAGCGAGCCCTATGCCGAGGAGACCATGGATGCCATCGTCTCCTGGGGTCGGTTCGCCGAAATTTTCGCCTATCATGAGGACGATGACCGGTTCAGCCTGGATGACCCGGCTTAACCAGACGCCGAGCGGGCCACCTCCGGCCGGCCTCTGCTGTTTTTACAGTCACGCCAATCCCGCGCTGATCAATTTCAATGCACATTGCCGCAATGCTGCTCCGCGCCGCCGTGACCCCTGTGATTGTGATGCCCGCCCCCCGATACCCCGGCCATCAAACAACAAATTCAGGGGAATACCTCTTATGACTCATCGCATCTTCATGCTGTTGGCGGGGGCCTCGATCGGGGCGCGGCTCGCGAGCAGCGCCGTCGCCGAAGACCAGGCGCCCGCCGCGGCTCCCGCCGCCGCGGTCGCGCCGCCGTCCCCGGCGTTGCAGCCGTTTTCAGACACATGGGTCAAGACGGTGAAGGTGTCGGGCCACGTTGAAGTGGGGGGCACGGTGAATCCGACCTCCCCCAAGAATGGCATCAATTTTGGGTCATTGTTCACCGACAAGTCGAACACCGTGCTCCTGAATTCGGCCGCCCTGACCCTGGAGCGGGATCTGGACCCCAAATCGACCGGCTTCGACCTTGGTTTCAAGGTTCAGGGCTATTTCGGTTCGGATGCCCGATTCACGCATTTTGTCGGTGAATTTGACCGCAGCCTCAACGAACTCAATCAGTTTGACATCGTGGAAGCCAGTGTCTCGGCTCACCTGCCGGTGCTGACCGCCGGCGGCATTGATGTAAAGATTGGCCAGTTCATCACGCCGTTGGGCAACGAAGTGATCGACCCCACCGGGAATTTTTTCTATTCCCATAACTATATATTTTACTTTGGTATTCCGTTTAAGCACACGGGCGTCCTGACCACCACTCACGTCAATCCGATCCTGGATATCTACGCTGGCTATACGACCGGGGTGAACACCTCGCTCGGGCATGGCGGCGGATCGAATAACGCGCAGTTCCACTTTCTGGGTGGGTTTGGATTGAACCTAAATAAGCTGACCGTGCTTGCCCTGACCCATATTGGACCGGAAGATCCCGCCGGGTCGCTTGGCCCGGGCGTCGATGTTCACCGCAAGCTGCGATACCTTTTCGATGGCCTTGCTACCTATAAATTCAATGACAAACTGACATCGATCACCGAGATCAACTATATCCGCGACGATGGCTTTAGCGCAAGCGGCGGCGGGGTGGCGCAATATTTTACCTATGCGCTGACGCCGATGATCACCGCCGGTGTCAGAGGCGAAGTGTGGCGAGATGCTCAGGGCTTCTTCGTCGCGGCCTTCCCCGGAAATCTGGACTTTGCCAGGGCCGCGGTAGGCTTCCCCAATGGCGCCTACGGCGCAGGCCCGGCCACCTATGGCGCGATCACCGTCGGCCTGAATATCAAGCCGCCACATCTACCTAAAATCATTGATGGAACCGTGATCCGGCCCGAGATTCGTTATGATCGGGCCCTGGCCGGCGGAACGCCGTTCAACGGCAATCCGGGGATCGACAAGGGCCAGTTCACCATCGCCGTGGACCTTGTGGCGCCGATCACCTTCTGAACGCTCCCTCCCCATTTTCGGGAGGGTCGAGACGGCGCTTAAGGGCGCCCGGGGTAGGGACTTTCGGGATTGCCCGGAGAACCCACCCCGCTCGGCGGGCGTCGGCCTCTCCCCAAATGGCGAGGGAGGCGGCGCTTTTGCTAACCCGGTCCCTATCGCATTGCCAGGGGTGCATAGCCCAGGTGCAGGCCTGCGTCGGCCAGCAGGGTTTCGCCGGTGATGTGGCGAGAGGCGGGAGATGCGAGAAAGACGGTCGCCGCCGCGATGTCCTCGGCCGTGGAGGCGACTTTCAACGGCATGCTCGCCGCGACGCTCCCGCGCAGGCGCTCAAGCGCTCCCTCGTCCATGCCCCGACCGAACCAGGGCGTATCAATATAGCCGGGACAGATCGCGTTGACCCTGATCTTCGGGGCCAGGGCCCGGGCCAGAGACAGGGTCATGGTGACCAGGGCGCCCTTGGACGCCGCATAGGGCACGGATGAGCCGATGCCGAGCACCCCGGCCACCGAGGCTGTATTGACCACGGCGCCCGGGGCGGGGGCGGCTTCCAACAGAGCGCGGGCGGCTCGTATCATCTGGAAGGCGCCCACCACGTTGACGCTGTAGAGCCTTATGAAATCCTCAGCGGAAACGGCGTCGAGATCGGCGTGATTGTTGGCGAACTTGGTGACGCCCGCATTGTTGAACATCGCATCGATCCGACCGAACGGCGCGGCGGCGGCGGCGATCCGGATGCAATCCTCGTCCTTCGCCACATCGCCCTGGACAATAATGGCCTGGGCCCCCAGCGCCCCGACCAGGCGGGCTGTCTCGTGGGCTTCAGCCTCGCTCGAGGCGTAGTTGATCACCAAAACGCCGGCTCCGCGTCCCGCCGTCTCCAGGGCGATGGCGCGCCCGAGCCCTGTGGATGCGCCGGTGACGAGCACCACCTGACCGTCGAAATCCTTGCCTGACATTCCGTTCGTTCTTTCCAATGGCCTGCTGTTTACGGAGTGTGATATCGCTCGCGCCAGGACTTGTCGCGGGCTCTGTCGGATTTTCCCGATCCGAGATATGGCTTTCCCCGATGCAGGACACCCACCTCACCCAACTTGGCCACGCGGCCCGCGGTTTCGCGACGCCCGATGAGGCCGTCCTCGAAAGGGTGGCCAATCCCCATGCGGCGAGCCTTTACGCCGCCAGGTTCACGGCGCCGGAGTTCACGTCCCTGTGCCCAGTCACCGGCCAACCGGATTTCGCCCGACTGGTCATCGACTACGCGCCCGCGGACTGGCTGATCGAGAGCAAATCTCTAAAACTCTATCTGGCGGCGTTCCGAAATCACGGGGCCTTTCACGAGGACTGCACGGTGGCCATCGGCTTGCGGATCGTCGAGGTCGCGCAGCCCCGTTGGTTGCGCATCGGCGGCTATTGGTTTCCCCGCGGCGGCATTCCCATCGACGTTTTCTGGCAGACGGGTCCCGCGCCGGACGGCCTGTGGCTGCCCGACCAGGGTGTGGCGCCCTATGTGGGACGATAGCGCATCGCCCACACTTCGCTGATCGCGGTCAGATCGGGCCGGACGCGCTCCAGAGGCGCTTGCGTCACCGTGCCGATATGGACAAACCCCGCCACGCGCTCGCCGTCCCGCAATCCCAGCAGGCGCAGCGCCGTCGGATCATAGGCGTACCAGTCGGTGATCCAGTTCGCCCCATAGCCGAGGGCCTGAGCGCCAATGATCAGCATCGTGCAAACGGCCCCCGCCGATAAACGTTGCTCCCATTCGGGAATCTCGCCCGGAAGATATTTTGACACCACGGCGATGG
>JAYUBD010000535.1:0-3914 GCA_043740995.1 Caulobacteraceae bacterium
TGCGCCTGTCGGTGGCGCCCATGTTGAAATCGCGCGCCACGCACAGAGCCGTGGTTGACGAACCGCCGCAACAACAGGTGTTTTCAGTCCACGCCCACGCCGCATCCTCGTGAGTCGAAGTCATCGGCGGGAAACAAACCCGCTCTAGGAGCCTGTCTGGATAATCCTCTCGACGGACGGGGTAAACGCTGATTCAGTCAGCGTCATGAGCAAGACCTTTCGATCCTGGGACGTGGACCAAGGCTGGCTGTTGCCGCCGTCGGTTCATGAGTTCGTGCCGGCTGGGCATTTGGCGCATTTTGTACGGGACACGGTGCGCGAGGGTCTGGACCTCTCGGCGATCATGGGCGTCTACGACGTGGATCGCGGCCAGCCGCCGTATCATCCGGGGATGATGACGGCGCTGCTGCTGTATGGCTACAGCCGCGGGGTTTATTCGTCGCGTCGTCTGGCCCAGGCCTGCGAGGAGCGCGTGGACTTTATGGCGGTGACGGGTCTGAACCGCCCGGACTTCCGCACGGTCAGCGACTTTCGGCGCCGTCACCTCGGCGCTCTGTCGGACCTGTTCGTTCAGGTGCTGAGGCTGTGCCAGGCGGCGGGACTGGTGAAGCTGGGCCACGTGGCGGTGGACGGGACCAAGCTGAAGGCCAACGCCAGTCGCCACAAGGCGATGAGCTATGGGCGGATGAAGACGGCCGAACCGAAGCTGGCGGCGGAAGTCGCTGCGTGGATGGCGCAAGCCGAAGCGGCGGATCGCGCCGAAGACGCGGAGCACGGCGCCGAGCTTCGCGGCGACGAGACGCCCGAGTGGATGGCCGACAAGCAACGTCGCCTGGAGCGCATCCGTGAGGCCAGGGCGCGACTGGAAGCCGAAGCGGCCTCCGATCCGACTGATCTGGACCCGGAGGGACCGGGTCCCTCGTCAGGCATGCAGGCGCGAGGCAATCGTAAGAGAGCCCCCGACGGAGCTGCGCCGCCGTCGCCGCCGGATAAGGCGCAGCGCAACTTCACCGACGGCGACAGCCGCGTTCAGCCCACCCGCGACGGCTACATCGCCGGCTTCAACGGCCAGATCGCCGTCGACGCCGCTCACCAGATCATCGTCGCCCAAAGACTGGCGACCAATCCCGCCGACTACGGCGCGCTGATCCCCCTGGTCGATCAGGCCAAGGCCAATCTGGGCCGCAAACTCAAGGAAGTCTCCGGCGACACCGGCTTCGCCAGCGAGGCCAATATCGCCGAAATGGCGAAGCGAAAAATCAACGCTTACCTCACGCCGGGGCGAAGCAAACACCACGACGAGCATGCCGCCGGCGCGCGCGTCTTCGTCAACCGACCCCTGATGACCGCCATGGCGCAAAAACTAAAACGCGGCGGGCGAAAATCACGCTACCGACTGCGAAAACAGACCGTCGAGCCGGTGTTCGGTCAGATCAAGCACGCCAGAGGGTTCAGACAGTTCCATCTCAGAGGCCTCGACAAGGTCAGAGCCGAATGGAGCCTCATCTGCACCGCCCACAACCTGCTGAAGCTGGCAGCAGCGCGGTAACCGCCTCACAATCAATCCCAACGCAGCAAACAAACTCATTCCGCTCGCTGCCGCAATCGACTATCCAGACAGGCTCCTAGGCAAACTTATCATTGGACACTTAGCCAGCCGATGCGGATTTCGCCAGCCCTGTTTACCCCTGGTGTTTTACGGGTGAGTGTCGGTGGGCCCGCAGAGGAGGACGCGCGCCATGACCGCCTGGACCACCACCGATATCCCGCCGCAGACCGGCAAGGTCGCCATCGTCACCGGCACGGGGGGCCTCGGTTACGAGACCGCCCTCGAGCTGGCCCGCGCTGGCGCGACGGTCGTTCTGGCCGGGCGCAACGCCGCCAAGGGCCAGGAGTCGGCGGACAAGATCAAGGCGCAGGTCAAGGTTGCGAAGATCACCTTCGAGACTCTCGATCTCGCCAATCTGGCTTCGGTCGCCGATTTCGCCGGGCGCATGGCCGCCGCGCATCCGGCGCTCGATCTTCTGATCAACAACGCCGGCGTCATGGCGCCGCCGAAACGCCAGACGACCGCCGACGGTTTCGAGCTGCAGTTCGGGACCAATCACCTCGGCCATTTCGCCCTGACCGCGCGCCTCTTGCCGCGGCTGCGCGCCGCCGCCGCGCCGCGCGTGATCAATGTCGCCAGCTCGGCCGCCAATGCCGGCATGATCAATTTCTTCGACCCGCAGAGCGAGCGGCGCTACAGCCCCTGGCGCGCCTACGCCCAGTCGAAACTGGCCAATCTCCTGTTCACCCTGGAGCTGCAGCGGCGCAGCGTCGGTGGCGACTGGGGCCTGACCGCCTGCGCCGCGCATCCGGGCTACGCGCGCACCGAACTGATCGCCAACGGACCCGGCGCCAACCTCATCACCGACCTTCTCGCGCCGATCGCCAGCCAGTCCCCCGCCGCCGGCGCCCTGCCGACCCTGATGGCCGCCACCTCGCCCGACGCCAAAGGCGGCGACTACTATGGCCCCACCGGCCTCCTCAGCCTCAAAGGCGCCCCCGGCCGCGCGATGATCCCGCTGCAGGGGCGCGATGGCGCGGCGGCGAAGCGTTTGTGGGCGGTGTCGGAGGAACTGACGGGGGTTAAGGTTTAGGGGCGTCCGCGTTCCCCCGGACCGGGAGGGAACGCCCCTACGGCCCGATTCCGTGAGATGTGGCAGCAGGCTTTTCAATGGGTGCAGCCGACGGCGCGGCGGCGAAGGGCGTCGGGTTGAAGACGGCGCCGCCATTGTAGGTGAAATAAAGCCTGTGCTGGCTGTTGGCGACATAGATGTGGTGCGACAGGAAGAAGTCCATGCCAAGCACCATGTCGACCGCCCCATTTACATCGTCGAAGACGCGCAAATGGGTGTGCCGAAGCTCCTCGTCGCCGATTTTGATTGAATCCACGGGCGTAATCCACGTTCTGAACGTACGCGGCCCGAGGCCACGGTTGAAACCGCCGTCGACAACGCCCGGCGCGGCCACGTCGATGCCCGCACGTCTGGCCGCGCCCAGCAAAAGACCGGATGTGCTTGCGCCGGTATCGAACGCTGCTTTCAGCCAAACCCCATTGACCGTGACATAGCCGACGATCTGGCTCTCCCATCCCTCGACCGGGCCGATATCCAACATCGAATAGGAATGGGTCTCGTCCCAGTAGGCGAGGCTGCGGGCCCCGCAGTCGTGGGGCTGCACCAACCGGATCACTCTACCTGCAAGGTCGTATTCGGCGTCGCGGTAGCCCAATATGTTCGCGCCGATCGTCTCGCCGCGATCATTAACCCCTTGGCTGCCGACGACCAGGAACTCGACGCCGTGCAGCTCAAGTCCGGCCACACCGAAGGTTTTTACCTTGGCGACGGACACGGGGACTCTATCCCGCGAGACCGTCAAGCCGTCCCGCGGTCGATCCACTTTCAGCCCCAGTTCGGAAACGTTGGACGGCGGGATCGTGCCGAAGAAATCGCTGCTACTGACGGTGAAATGCGCGGAAACACCATTCACCGTCACAGGGACGGTCGCCTTTAGACCCTCCATGGTCACCGGCAGCGTGGCGACGATGTCAATTTTACACCGGGCGGTCGCCGCGTCGGCGGCTGCCCTCGCACTCGGAACGAACGTGGCGACGAGAACCAGCGTTGCGGCGACGCTGGCTCGGCGCGCCATCACGCCGCCGCCCGCAGATCGAAGTCGGCGTGAATGACGGCGTAGGGAACGACGAGTTTGCCGGTTTCGTTTCGCTCGACGAGGCCCCAATCGAGCAGAATGGCGACGTCCTCATGCACCCGCTTGACGTCGCGCTCGAGCGCACGGGCGAGGCCGCGCAGGCTGATCGCGCCGATCGCCTGGAGGCGCTCGATCAGGGCCCAGCGTTTGGGCGACAA
>JAYUBD010000536.1:0-3910 GCA_043740995.1 Caulobacteraceae bacterium
GCCTTGAGCTCGGCCACGGCCCGGTCGAGCCGCGCGAGCGCCTCGGTGGAGCCGGCCCGGCCGAGCGCGTCGGCCGCCTGGGGCCGAGCCGGCGCCGCCGTCTGCAGCGCGACAGCCGAGGTCGCGGACGATTGGCCGGGGCGCTGCATGAGAATCGACTCCGAATGGAGCCTCGACTCCTGGGCGATCATGGCTAACGCCGCGTTAAGACTGGGCGCCGCATCGGCCTGCTGCAGGCCGAGGGTGCGACAAACAAGCGCTGCTGTCCTGGTAACCAGCAAGCGCCCGTTAACCCACACGCCGTAACTCTTCGGTGCGCATGGGCCGTCCGAAGGCGACAATGGGCCATTCGAATCGCGGAGTGCGGTTCGTCGCGCAGGTATCGGGAGGCGGGATTGCCGCTCAAATTGTCGCTAAAGCCGGGCGAGAAGTTCGTTCTCAACGGCGCCGTCGTCCAGAATGGCGACCGCCGGGGCGTGCTCGTCCTCCAGAACAAGGCCTCGGTCCTTCGCGAGAAGGACATCATGCAGGAAGAGGACGCCAACACGCCGGCCAGACGCGTCTATTTCCCGGTGATGATGATGTACCTCGACGAGCCGAACGCCGATCGGTACCACGACGAATTCGTCCGTCGACTGACGGAATTCATGAGCGTGATCAGTAACCCGGACGTACTCGTCGAGTGCGTGTCGGTCTCCAAGCACTGCATGTCGCGCGAGTTCTACAAGGCGCTGATGCTGTGCCGGAAGATTATCGAATACGAAGACGAAAGGCTGGGCAATGTCCCTTCAGGCGTATCGACAGGCCTCGACGCAGGCTGAGAGCCCGCGCGAGACCGAGTACCGCCTCTTTGCCCAGGTCACCCTGGCGCTGATGGAGGCGGCCAAGGCCGATCCGAGTGACCTGGGCGCGCGGGTGGATGCGCTGGATTGGAACCGTCGTGTCTGGACGGTGCTGGGCGACGACTGCGCCAATCCCGGGAACGGCCTGCCGCCGCCGCTGCGCGCCTCGATCATCTCGCTGGCCATTTGGGTCAGCCGGCACACCAGCGCGGTGATCCGCCGACAGGAAGACATCGAACCGCTGATCGGTGTGAATCGGCTGATCATGCAGGGCTTGTCGCCCAGCGCAGCCGCGCCGACCTAAGGCTCCGGCTCACCCGTCGCGACAGCGACTGCGAGGGGCGCGAGCCCCAACTCCAGAATTCGATAACGCCTGGTCGAACCCTCAGGGCTGAGCCTTCGCCCCTCCGCCGGAACTGTTCGCCCGACGGTTCCGCTCCCGCCGCTTCGCCGGAGAACCGGGCTCCGCCGCGGGAAGATTCCAACCTCAAGAGCGCTTTCTGCCGGGTGGGTGGGCAGGAATTGCCGGGCGGGCGCTTATCTCGGCAGAAATTGCCGGTCCAGGGCGTGGTAAACGGACCTATAATGCCAATAAATCAGAGCCTTACGAGGCGACTGCTGGTCGGTCATTTTGGCCCAAAGCTTGCTCGTAAGAGGAAGGGCAAAACGCCTGCGGCTGCCAAAATGACGGCCGAAGACCCTAGAAAAGGACTTCCCCCATGACGTTTAGCGTCAATACCAATGTCGGCGCGATGGTTGCGCTGCAAAACCTCTCGATGACTCAAAAAGATCTGATGGTCACCCAGAACCGGATCAACACCGGTTTGAAGGTGTCGAGCGCCAAGGACAACGCCGCTATCTGGGCTATCGCTCAGAATCAGCGCGCCGTGTCCCGTTCGCTGAATGCCGTTGTCGAGTCGCTGCAACGCGGTCAATCGACCGTCGACGTCGCGCTCTCGGCCGGCACCTCGGTGTCGGACCTGCTCCTTCAAATGAAGGAAAAGGCCCTGGCGGCTGCGGACACGACGCTCGATACGGCCAGCCGTAACGCGCTGAACTCGGAATTCACGTCGCTCCGCGACCAGATCAACAAGACCGTGACCAACGCGGTGTTCAACGGCGGCAACATGCTGGTGGGCACCTCCACCGGCGGTAGCGCCACGACCGTGAAGGCCATCGCCAACGCGGACGCGACCTCGGTGATCACGGTGAAGAACCAAGACCTGTCCCTGGGCGGCACCGCGCTGACCGCGGCGGTCGGCACGACGTCCTCGATCAGCACGGTGACTACGGCTACCAACATGATCGCTTCGCTGAACACCGCGATCTCGAACGTGTCGGCGGCTCTCGGCCAGCTCGGCACCGGCAGCAAGGCTCTGGCGTCTCACCAGACGTTCATCCACAATCTGCAAAACACCGTGGACGCCGGCATCGGCAACCTGGTGGACGCCGACCTGGCGAAGGAAAGTGCCAATCTCCAGGCGCTGCAGACCAAGCAGCAGCTGGGTATCCAGGCGCTCTCGATCGCCAACCAGTCGTCGTCGATCCTCCTCGGCCTCTTCAAGTAGGTCGTTGGCGGCGGGAGGGGTTTCCCCTCCCGCCGTCTACTTTTCCTTTTACGGAGCGTAGGCGCCAGAAGGCCCTGCGACAGGAGAGATGGAAAACAAGGTTGCGGCATTCGCAGCCACCCCCGATCCCACATTCGGCCAGAAGCCCGCCGCCCCGCCGCGTCCCGAACCCGGGTCACGTGCGGCCAGCGAGGCCCAAAGCTCGGATCCGGTGGATATGCGTTTGGTTATCGAAGAGGACAAGGCCAGCGGTTCGTACATCTACAAAACCGTCAACCGGCTCACAGGCGAAGTGATCCAGCAGCTGCCCAGGGACCAACTCCTGAAGCTGCGCGATCAAATCGCATACCAAGTCGGGGACGTGGTCCGCACCAAGGCCTGAGCCTCAGTCGCCCCCTCTAGAAGGGAGGGCAAACGACAAGTAAATACCGCCCCGGCGCGCCGGCGGCGGCAAAACGCGTTCGGCGTTAACCATCTGCTCACCACGAATCCATAGCTTCACCTCGAACGCGCCGAGCGACTCTAGGTTGAGGACGCCGGCGCCGAGGAGATATTTCCGATGGCCTTCAGCGTCCATACGAACGTCGGCGCTCTGACCGCGCTGCAGAATCTGCACAAGACTCAGACGGATCTGCAGCAGGTGCAGGACCGGATCAACACCGGCCTGGCGATCAGCACGGCCAAGGACAACGCCGCGGTCTGGGCCATCGCTCAGGGGCAGAGGGCCGACATCGGCTCGCTCGGCGCGGTGAAGATGAGCCTGGACCGGGCCAAGTCGATCGCCGACGTCTCGGCCACGGCCGGCGCCTCGATCTCCGACCTGCTGGTGCAGATGAAGGAGAAGGTGGTGGCCGCGATGGACCCTTCCATCGACACCGCTTCGCGCACCGCGATCGACAGTGACTTCAAGTCGATCCTTCGCCAGGTCTCCCAGATCACCTCGAACGCGCAGTTCGACGGCGCCAACATGTTGAACGGCAGCGTCGCGCAGATCAAGTTTATCGCGAACGCACAAGCCTCTAGCTTCATTACGCTTTCCAGCCAGAACATGTCGCTGGGCGGCGCGATCATCACGGTGCCCTCGACGGCCTCGCTGAGCACGATCACCTTCGCGACCGCCGTGCTGGCGACCCTCACCACTTCGATCAGCAACACCAACCAGGCGCTGGGCAACCTCGGTTCGCAGGCCAAGCAGCTCTCGAACCATGCCGACTTCGTCTCCAAGCTCACCGACCAGCTGACCGCCGGCGTGGGCAACCTGGTCGACGCGGATCTGGCCAAGGAAAGCGCGCGGCTGCAGGCCCTGCAGGTGCAGCAGCAATTGGGCGCTCAGGCCCTGTCGATCGCCAACCAGGCGCCGCAGGTCATCCTGTCGCTGTTCAAGGGCGGCTAGGCCGCCGCCCACCCCGTTTCCGTTGGGGCGTAAGGAAAAACCCGGGCCGTCGCCCGGGTTTTTTCTGGGTCGCGCCCGACTTTTTTCTTGGTCGAGATCGGGTCCGG
>JAYUBD010000537.1:0-3908 GCA_043740995.1 Caulobacteraceae bacterium
TCATATTCACCGCCGCAATAAATCTCGGTCTTGCCGCGCCGCCTCCCGAAACCACGGACCTCGGTGACCGTCAGCCCCGACGCGCCCGCCTGGGTGACCGTATCAAGCACTGCGTCGAGGCGGCTGGGTTTGATGATCACGACAATCATCTTCATGAGGCAACCCTTCGGGGCTTTTAACCGATGTCGGCACTTTCCCGGTGTCCGCGCTTTTTCGCTTTTTCAACCTTCGCCCGGGAGCAATCGTCGTTCTCTCAGCATCAACCGATCGACAGACGTGAGCACATGCGCTAGATCGCGCCTCCTCCTGGAACACGTTTCTGCTTGACTTTTGTCACAAATTTCGAGGAATTGGTAAATCAGTAGCTTGAGGTCCAAAACCCACCGGAACATGGAGCCCCTTGTGATGATCAGATCGCCGATTTTGTTGCTTGCCGCTGCTGCGGGAGTCGCGGCCCTGGGAATAGCCGCAACGGCCACCGCCGCGTCCGTTCCTTTTATCGGGCTGGCCAGCCCTCCAACCCGCCCGACCGGCCCACCGACTCCGGCGGATATCGGCATTACCGACGGCTGGTTGCTGAACGGCGTCTTTGTCGGCGCGATTGATGATGCGTCCAACTTCACCGGTCTGATATCATCCGGCATCGCCGACGGCACCGGCATTGCGCTACAGGATCATGACCTCTTCGGCACGGAGTCTGGAAATCCCGCCCTGGCCGACAGTGACTACTTCTATGTTTTCAACAATGTTCTCTACTAGGACGGAGATAGCGAAACCAGCCTGCCGATCCTGACGCACGCGGTTGATCCGAGCAAGTTTTTGCACGTCCAGGAAAACGGCTCCTACCAGGACTTCAGCGCCTATTTCGGGCTGGCGCCGGGTAATACCATCGCGATATTCAGCGACACGCCCGAACCGGCAACCTGGGCGATGATGCTCGTCGGCGTCGGCGCCATGGGCGCGGTGCTGCGGCGGCGGCAGGGTCGCATCGCGGTCAGCCTCAGCTGATATAGCCTCGAACACCGCGTCAGGCGCCCTCCGCCGCCAGAGCGATCGCGGAGGGCGCGGCGCGTTGCGGAGGTCAGCCTCGCAAGGTTAGCCCTTCTTTTTGCAGCTGTTGCGGAAGTTGCTGCGTTCCTTGCCATGCAGCCCCTTGGCGTCGGCCTGGGCGGAGCAGGCCTTGGAAATCGCGGAACGATCCTCCGCCTTGACCCGGCCTCGCATGGGCTTGTCCAGCGCGCCGGGCAGCGGTTTGGCGATCGTCATCTTGCCGGCCATGGCGCTCGGCTTGGCCATCGGCGCGGGGGCCTGGGTCGTGTCGGCGGCAAACGCCGCGCCGGCGATCATCACGACGAGGACGGTGGTGAAAATCAATGAGCGCATAGTGTCTCCATTCGCGGCCCATCACGGGCTCGGGGGTGAGCGACCCCTCGAAACCGGGAATCGCGACGCCCCAAAAGGGAGCGCGCGGTCAGGTTGGCCGAAATCCCATAAGGTGGCCAGCGCGAATTTTAGCGCGCCATCGGGGGTCGCCGGAGCCGGGAGGTCGTGGTCCCGCCGACCTTGCCCCCGACCGGCGCCGGCGCGAACACCGGACGGGCGCGGACCCTTATCCTCGCGCCCTGAGCGTTGGGCGTGACCGCGAACGTCTGTTTGACCGCCTCCAGCAGGATCACGCCCGCGAATGGCGGCCAGACCAGCGCGCCGACCTGTTCGAAGGCATCTGCCCACGGCGCGGCCCAGGCCACCGGGGGGGCGTAAAGGGCGCGGGTCCAACCCAGGGGGGCGAGGTCGGCAGCGCGGACCAGACGTTCCAATTGCCGCCGACTGAACGGACGGCCGTGACCCAGCGGGCTGCCTTCCGCATCAGCCCAGAGTCCATGTCGCGCCGCCACCGCCAGAATAGCCCGACCGGAAGGCGCCATGACCCGGTGGATTTCCTGGACGACCGCCAACGGGCTTTCGCTCTCCTCAAGCGCGTGGATGGCCAGCACCCGGTCAAACAGAGCATTGGGCAAGGGCAGCGCCGCCTCGTCGGCCAGGCAGGCGCGATTGGTCGCGCCGAGGGGCCAGGCCTCCACCCCTTGCGCCGCGGGCATGGCGGCGACCACCCGAGCGCCGCGCGGCCCGATTCCCTCCAGAAACGGCGTGGCATAGCCCAGAGCCAGCACATCCAGCCCCGCGCCGTCGCCCCAGGTTTCGGCGATCTTGCGCGAGATCATCCGCCGCGCCGCCGCGCCAAGCGGCGAGGCGTAAAATTCGCGAAGCTCAGTCACGCTTTGGCGCATCGCGCTCCTGCTTTCCTCATGGATGTGGACCAGCCGACCGGTGTAGAGACTGGGGCGACTGGGGCGGTATAACAAGACGCTCCACGGGATACCGCGCCATGACCCTCGACGTTCGCCAATTCTCCTGCCTGACCGACAATTACGGCTTCCTCATTCGTGACGGGGCCACTGGCCGGACCGCGTGCATCGACACGCCCGACGCCGCGGCGGTGGAGGGGGAACTTGCGATCGCCGGCTGGACGCTGGATTTCATTTTCAACACCCACTGGCACCCTGACCATGCCGGCGGCAATGCGGCGCTGAAGGCCCGCACCGGCGCCACCATCGTCGGACCGGCGGAGGTCAGGCGGATCGCGCCGCTCGACCGATGCGTCTGCGGCGGCGATGTGGTGATGCTGGGCGAGACCCGCTTTGATGTCATCGAGACCGGCGGCCACACCCTGGGCCATATCGCGCTGCACGACGCCGCCGACCATGTGGCGTTTGTCGGCGACACCCTATTTGCCCTGGGCTGCGGGCGGCTGTTCGAGGGGACGGCCGAGCAGATGTGGACCAGCCTGCAGCGCCTCGCGGCTCTGCCGGACGATACCCGCGTCTATTGCGCTCATGAATACACCGCGGCCAATGCCCGCTTTGCGCTGAGTGTGGACAGCGACCCCGCCGTCGCCGCCCGGGCCGAGGCGATCTTCGCGGCCCGCCATCGGGGCGAGCCCACAGTGCCCACCAGCATCGGCCTCGAAAAGGCCACCAACCCGTTCCTCCGGGCACCGCGCCTCTCGGTCACGCCAGGGCTGCCTGACTATGAGGCGTTTGCCGCCGTTCGGACGGCCAAGGACAATTTCAAGGGATAGGTCGGCGAGCGGAACCGGGGGCTGATTGAGATCAGGACAACGGAACAGCCGTTTAATGGGCTTCGATCGCCCGCATGATCGCCGCCGACGACGGACGCCCCACATAGAGCAAGGATGGGACCACCGAGATCGTCAGGACCGCGCCGTTCAGGCGGACGCCGGGATGGGCGCCGCGCAGAATATCCACCGTGCGCAGGTGCGCGAGCAGCAGCTGTCCGCCGGATCGCCGAGCCACCAGCCCGATCGCCTTTTCCGCGACGCCGGCCGTGTCCACGATCAGCCCATCCGACACAGGGTCGGCGGCGAAGGCTACGAAACGGATCGACCGTCCGACGACATAGCTGACATGCGCCCCGCACCGGGCAAGCTTTTGTGAAAGGCCCGCGGCGCCGATACTGGTCAGGCGCAAGGCGGCGGCGCCGCCGGATGTCGTCGCGGCGGCGCCCTGCGGGCGTCGTGGAGTGAATACGGTCACGCCGCCCATCCGCGTGAGGCGCAGAATCGGTTCGCCGGTGTCGTTGAAATAGATCTCGTCGCCACGCGGACCCGGAGACTCCGCGAGGACCCAAACCTCGGGGTTGTCATCAAATCGTAAGAGCGCCCTGGGCGTTCTGCGGTCCAGGACAAACGCCCGGCCATCGTCAATGCGGAATCGCGCCACCGGCAGCGACACCGTTTGGCCGGCGGATCCGAGCATCAACCGGGCGCGCTGCAGTTGCAACGGCTGCGCGATGCCCGCGCCCCCCGCCAGGCCGGCGAGACAGGCCGC
>JAYUBD010000538.1:0-3906 GCA_043740995.1 Caulobacteraceae bacterium
GGGTCGGTCATGAAGGTCGCATAGCAGTGGTTGAACCAGTACCAGCTCGGCGGATGGGCCAGTTTGGGGTTCATCACCGTCGGGAACGAATTCCAGATCATGTCGGCATCGTGCAGCATGGAGGCGACCCAGCAGATGCCGCCTTCCACGAACACCACGCGCAAGGCCGGGAAGCGGTCGAACACGCCGCCAAACGTCAACTGTCCCCAGATGTGCCGGAAGCCCTGCATTTGGGTGAGCACGAAGGTGCCCGCCGCGCCCGGCGCCGCGGTCGGGATGGCTTCGCCGATATGGAACGCCAGGGGGATACCCGAATCCGCGACGGCGCCCCACAGCGAATCGAGTTTTGGGTCGCTGTATTGGATGGCATCGCCGTTCACGTCATGGCCCGGCTTGATCGGAACCATCAAACAACGCGCGCCCAGGCTCCGGCAGAGATCGACCGACGCCCTGGCTTCCGCGGGGTCCCAATAGTTGGGGATCATCACCGGGAACAACCGACCCCGGCCGGCGGCGCAAGCCTCGGCGATGTGGGCGTTGTAGGCGCCGAAGGTTTCGGCGCGGTTCATCATCTCGCCGAACATGAACAGACCAAACAGGCGTTGTGGGAAAATCAGCTCTTTTTCCACGCCCTCGACGTCCAGGTCGGCCAATCGCGCCTCGATATCGGTAAAGCCCGGGGTACA
The DNA here is from genome assembly GCA_043740995.1 of Caulobacteraceae bacterium. Taxonomy (GTDB): domain Bacteria; phylum Pseudomonadota; class Alphaproteobacteria; order Caulobacterales; family Caulobacteraceae; genus Acaudatibacter. Next base: position 687 of record JAYUBD010000538.1, read on the forward strand.
TTCCAGGGCAAGGCACAGGTTCTGGGCGATGTGCGGCGGCGTCATTGGCCGGCCCGCGACGGTCAGGTGGTAGGCCCCGTCGCGGAACAGCATGCGCGGCGCCTGATCTTTCAGGTGTTCGGGAAAGCGGTCTATCCAGCAATCCGATTCCAGCATGTGGCTGTCAGCCGAGATGATTACCGTGCCTTCCGGCCAGACTCGACCGGCCCCCTGCGGCGTGCGGTCGGGCGACAACGGGATCCCGACCATTTCGGGAATCTCAAGAACGAAACCATCGGCCATCGAGATTTTCCTTCGTCAGACAAGTTCGCAGATCGCTCCGGATTTCGCATCCGTATAGCGACCCGCGGTCCAGGCTACGGCGCCATTGACGATCACGGTGTCGATGCCGATGGCGTCGCGCACATAGCGCATGCCGCCACCCGGCATATCGAAGATCGGACGCTCATCGCCCCGCCCGATGGTGTCGGCATGGAACACCACCACGTCGCCGGCCAAGCCCTCGATCAACGCGCCGCGATCTCTGAGCCCCCAGATCGCGGCGGGGTCGGCGGTGATCTTCTTGACCGCAGCCTCAAGACTTAACGCGCCGGACCTCCGAACGAATTCGCTGAACAGATAGCCGGTGTCGCCATAGGTGGCGAACGAGGCGAGGTGTGCGCCGCCGTCGCTGGCCCCGATGTGAACCAGGGGATGGGCCAGCATCGGGCCGATCCTGGCGGTGTCGTCATGTCCGCGGCTTGCCGCCAGGAAGGCGACGTCCAGGCCATGCTCTAGCGACAGGCCGATCAGCGCCCGGGCCGGCCCCTCGCCGCGCGCCTCGGCGATCTCGCCCAGCGTGCGCCCGGCCAGCGCCGCCGGCGCCGCGTCGCCACCGCGCACGATCAGGGCGCTCATCATCGCCCGACCGCCGTCCGGCCCCGCGTCGGCGACCATCTTGTTCACCGTGTCCGGATCGGTGAGCGCCGCGAGCCTCTGGTCGAGCGGCAGCCGCAGGATCCGCACCCAGCGCGGCAGGCGCGCGAAGAACAGACTGGGCCGCAGGAGGGAAAAGCTGATGTCGATGGGCCGGGTCTGCATCTGCGGCCAAACCCGCGCGCCGCGGGCGAATTGCTCTTCCACGCGGGTGATGGCGCGGGGCGCGGCATTGGGCGTCTGATGACTGTCGAACACAGGCGAGAAGGTTGTCGGGATATTGTGCTTCAGCGACAGTTCGGCCAGCTGGTCGATACGGGCAATGGTAAGGTCGGTATCGTAGAATTCAGGCACGATCTGCAACATGCGTCCGAATTCTCCGAGCACCGCGGCCAAGGCGTCCAGTTCCTCGAACTGGGCAAAGCGACTCGGGACGGGGCGTCCGTTCTCATCGACATCAACGAAACTGGTGGAAAGGCCCACCGCGCCCGCCGTCAGGCACTCGCGTAGCAAGTCTCCCATGGCGGCAATCTCGTCCGGCGCCGCTGCCCGTTCCTGCGCGGCCGGCCCCATCACCCACAGGCGGATCACGCTGTGGCCGACCAGCGGTGCGACATTGATCGAAAGACCCTTGGCGATAGCGTCGCGATAGCCGGCAAAATCCTCCCAGGTCCAGGCGAAGGCCCCGGTAAAGGCTGCCGGCGGAAGTTCCTCGATCTGTTGGAACATGCCCACCAGGGATTTCCGATCGGCGGCTTTGAGCGGGGCCAGGGACAGTGAGCAATTGCCGGGCACAATGGATGTGACGCCATGCTCCAGAGCGGGCTTGGCCGCCCCGTCCCACAACAGTTGGACATCGAAATGGGTGTGGGGGTCGATGAAGCCGGGCGCCACGACGCGACCGTCCGCGTGAATCACGCGCCGGGCTTCGCCATCGAGGCTTTCCGCAATCCTGACGATGCGCCCGTCCTTCAGCGCTACGTCGGCGGCATAGCCTGGCGCGCCCGAGCCGTCCACCACCAGGCCGCCCTTGATCAGGATGTCATACATGCGGATCTCACCCTTGCCGCCCCGTTCAGAAAATCGCGCCATCCCCGCCCGACCAGGGCGTCCAGTTTGGCGACGCCGCCGGCCCGCATAAGGCTGAAGGCGGTTTCGGCGTCGAGCACCACGGGGGCGATCACGCCGTTCTCGTGACGCACCGACACGACCAGTTCGGCCGCGCCATCATGACCCGCGGCGATCTCCAGCGCCACGATCATCGCCTCGGCGCCGACCATGTTGGCGTCCGCTTCGCTCATTGCCGGGGCGGCTCGACGAACACCACGTCACTTCCCAACAGCAATCCCGCCGGGCGGCGCATGGCGAAGATGTGCAGGTTCCAGCTCTTGATCCGTTCGGCGCCGTCAGCCTCGCCCGGCAGGGCGCGCGCCGCCAGCTCGTCGAGAGTCTCGTCCGAACCTGGGGTCACGAAGCGGCGTTGGGCCGTGAGAGGCATGGGGGCGGGCGGTCCGTGATTAGAACGTGTTCCGAAAAAGTCTGTCAGCAATTGACGACCGGTTCAATGGCTTTGACCCGGCACGGCTTTCAACCGACTAATGATTTCCGGCCCCAGATACGGGGACCGAATGAGCATCAGCCCGAAGGGCGTGACGTTCAGCGGGCCCGCCCATCGCTCACGACTAATCCCGCCTGTTCCTGGAAGTTGCCCACGCAAAATGAGCCGTCGGCTATTCGACTGCGACGATCTCCATCTCGCCGCCCGCCAGCTGGGTTTCATCGCCAACCCGCTTGCCGAGCAGGGTGCGGGCCAGCGGGGACAGGTAGGAGACCGATCCCTTGGCGGGATCGGCCTCATCCTCGCCGACGATGCGCCAGACCTGCCGGCGACCATCTTCGCGCAGGACAGTCACCGACGCGCCGAAGCGGATGACGCCGTCATTCGCGCCGGGTTCAATCAATTGGGCGCTGGCCCGCCTCACCGCGAAATAACGAAGGTCGCGGGTGGCCCGGGCCATCGGCGTCCGATCAGCCTGAACATCCTCGGAGGCCGCGGCCTCCGCATAAGCCGCGCGTGCCCGGGCCAAGGCGTCATCCAGCGCCGCCAGGCCGGTGGGCGTGACGAGGTTGGGATGCGGCGAGATCGGACGATCCGGCAGGTCGGCTGCCGCCGATTCCGCGTCCTGTTCTTTGGTGAAGGCGACACTCATGATGCTCCATCCGATACCACGAACGGGCGATCCGCCAACGTGGTTCCAGCTTGCTCTGAAATTTCAGCGTCGCTTTTGCGAGCGGTGGGCGCTAA
>JAYUBD010000539.1:0-12376 GCA_043740995.1 Caulobacteraceae bacterium
CGCAACGCGGTGTCCGGTCCCAAGGGCCTGGGTCGCGGCGAGATCACCCCGACCAAGCTGGAGGATATCGCCGCCGGGCTGTGGTGGCAGATCGCCGTCGATGACGAAAAAGCCATGGGTGAACTTGAGGCCATGCGCCGGTTGTTCGACGATGCCCGTAAGCGCCTGGACCGCAGGTTCGAGGACAAGGTCGATAAGCTCCAGAGAGGCGATGAAATGCCGCCCGGGGTTATGAAGATGGTCAAGGTGTTCGTGGCGGTGAAGCGCAAGCTGCAACCGGGCGACAAGATGGCCGGACGGCACGGCAACAAGGGCGTTATTTCCAAGATTCTGCCCATCGAAGACATGCCGCATTTGGAAGATGGCACGCCGGTCGACGTCGTGCTCAATCCCCTGGGCGTGCCGTCGCGGATGAATGTCGGTCAGATTTTCGAAACCCATCTCGGCTGGGCTTGCGCGGGTCTCGGCCGTCAGATCGCCGACCTGTTGGAAGCCTGGCAGCACGGGGGCCAGAAGCAGGCCCTGCAGGATCGCCTGCGCACCATCTATGGCCCTGATCAGATACTGCCCGACGATGATGAAGAACTGATTGAGCTGGCGCGGAATCTGTCCAAGGGCGTTCCCATCGCCACTCCGGTGTTCGATGGCGCGCACATCGACGATATTGAGAATCTATTGGAAGCCGCCGGCCTCAACCGGTCGGGACAGGTCCTGCTGTATGACGGTCAGACCGGCGATCAGTTCAAGCGTCCGGTCACCGTGGGCTATATCTATATGCTCAAGCTGCATCACTTGGTGGACGACAAGATTCACGCGCGTTCCATCGGCCCTTACAGCCTGGTCACCCAACAACCCCTGGGCGGCAAGGCGCAGTTCGGCGGTCAGCGCTTCGGCGAGATGGAGGTGTGGGCCCTCGAAGCCTACGGCGCCGCTTATACCTTGCAGGAAATGCTGACGGTGAAGTCCGACGACGTCGCCGGCCGCACCAAGGTTTACGAGTCGATCGTCCGCGGCGACGACGCCTTCGAAGCGGGCATCCCCGAAAGCTTCAACGTGCTGGTCAAGGAAATGCGCTCCCTGGGCCTGAACGTGGAGCTGGAAAACAGCTGATGCGTCTCCGGAGCGCGGGCTTCCAGCCTACTCTTTTCACGATGCGGGATCGAAGCCCGCGCTCCGTCCACTTCCGCGAGTCGAGCGACCGTCAGCCGCTCTCCATCGCCTGCCTTCACCACTGACGCTCTGGATACGCCATGAACCAGGAAGTCCTGAATATCTTCAATCCGGTGGTCGCCGCGCCGACCTTCGACCAGATCCGCATCTCGCTCTCCAGCCCGGAGAAGATCCGGTCCTGGTCGTTCGGCGAGATCAAGAAGCCCGAGACCATCAATTATCGGACCTTCAAGCCGGAGCGCGACGGCTTGTTCTGCGCGCGCATCTTTGGCCCGACCAAGGACTACGAGTGCCTGTGTGGCAAGTACAAGCGTATGAAATACAAGGGAATCATCTGCGAAAAGTGCGGTGTTGAAGTCACCCTGGCGCGGGTCCGGCGCGAGCGGATGGGGCATATCGAGCTGGCCTCCCCGGTGGCGCACATCTGGTTCCTGAAGTCGCTGCCCAGCCGCATCGCCATGATGCTGGACATGCCGCTCAAGGATATCGAGCGCGTGCTGTATTTCGAATATTACATTGTTACGGAGCCCGGTCTCACCAGCCTTAAACAGCACCAGCTGCTGAGCGAGGATGAGTACATGCGCTTCCAGGAGGAGTGCGGCGACGACAGTTTCAGCGCCGAGATCGGCGCCGAGGCGATCCAGGGCCTGCTCAAGCAGATCGATCTGGTCACCGAAGCGGATCGGCTGCGCGAAGAGCTGCTGACCATCACGTCCGAGATCAAGCTGAAGAAGACCTCCAAGCGTTTGAAGATTCTCGAGGCCTTCTCCGAGAGCGGGAACAAGCCCGAATGGATGGTGATGACAGTGATCCCGGTCATCCCGCCGGAACTTCGACCGTTGGTGCCTCTGGATGGCGGTCGCTTCGCCACCTCCGATCTTAATGATCTCTATCGTCGGGTGATCAACCGCAACAACCGCCTCAAGCGCCTGATGGAATTGCGCGCGCCGGACATCATCATCCGTAACGAAAAGCGGATGCTGCAGGAAAGCGTCGATGCGCTGTTCGACAACGGTCGTCGCGGTCGGGTGATCACCGGGGCTAACAAGCGGCCCCTCAAGTCCCTGGCGGACATGTTGAAAGGCAAGCAGGGGCGGTTCCGTCAGAACCTGCTCGGCAAGCGGGTCGACTATTCGGGCCGTTCGGTGATTGTCGTGGGACCGGACCTGAAATTGCACGAGTGCGGTCTGCCCAAGAAGATGGCGCTCGAGCTGTTCAAGCCGTTCATCTATGCGCGCCTGGACGCCAAGGGCCTCTCGGGCACGGTTAAGCAATCCAAGCGCATGGTCGAGCGTGAGCAGCCGCAGGTGTGGGACATCCTCGAAGAGGTGATCCGCGAGCACCCGGTTCTACTCAACCGCGCCCCAACCCTGCACCGCCTCGGCATCCAGGCTTTCGAGCCCAAGCTGATCGAGGGCAAGGCAATCCAGCTGCACCCGCTGGTCTGCACGGCTTTCAATGCCGACTTCGATGGCGATCAAATGGCCGTCCACGTGCCGCTGTCGCTGGAAGCCCAGCTTGAGGCGCGAGTGCTGATGATGAGCACCAACAACATCCTCTCGCCGGCCAACGGCAAGCCGATTATCGTGCCGTCCCAGGATATCGTGCTTGGCATTTATTATATTTCGCAGGCCAAAGCGGGAGAGCCCGGCGAGGGCAAGGCATTCTTCGACCTCGGCGAAATCGAGGCGGCCCTGGACGCCGGCGTGGTCACGCTGCACAGCAAGATCCGCACCCGGTTCACCGAGATGAACGCTGAAGGCGTTCTGGTTCGGAGCTTGATCGAAACCACGCCGGGACGGATGAAGGTTGCGGCCCTGTTGCCGCATCACCCGCAGATCGGCCATCGTCTGGTCGATAAGAGCCTGACGAAAAAGGAAATCGGCAACCTGATCGATCAGGTCTATCGCCACTGTGGTCAGAAGGCGACGGTGATTTTCGCCGATCAGATCATGGGTTTGGGCTTCCGCGAGGCGGCCAAGGCCGGCATCTCGTTCGGCAAGGACGATATCATCATCCCCGCCGCCAAGAAGACCATTGTCGAGACCACCCGCAAGCTGGTCGAGGAGTACGAGCAACAATATGCGGACGGCCTGATCACCAAGGGCGAGAAGTACAACAAGGTGGTTGATGCGTGGTCCAAGGCCACTGACCGCGTCTCCGATGAGATGATGTCGGAGATATCGGCCAGCCAGAAGCATGCTGATGGCCGGGAGAAGGAGATTAACTCGGTTTGGATGATGGCCAATTCCGGCGCTCGTGGCTCTCAGGCCCAGATGAAGCAGCTTGGCGGCATGCGCGGCCTGATGGCCAAGCCGTCCGGCGAAATCATCGAGACGCCGATCATTTCGAACTTCAAGGAAGGTCTCACCGTGCAGGAGTATTTCAACTCCACCCACGGCGCGCGCAAGGGCCTGGCCGACACGGCGCTTAAAACCGCCAATTCCGGCTATCTGACGCGGCGTCTGGTGGACGTGGCGCAGGACTGTATCATCACCGAGGAAGACTGCGGCACGACGCGCGGCATCACCCTGCGCGCGGTGGCCGAGGGTGGTGAAGTGCAGGTTTCGCTGGGCACGCGGGTGCTCGGTCGATTCAACGCCGAGGCGATCAGGGTTCCGGGCGGCGACGAGATTCTCGTTCCGGCCGACGCCTATCTCGACGAGGACATGGTTGATCTTATCGAGAAGACCGGCGTGCAATCCGCCAAGGTCCGCTCGGTGCTCACCTGCGAATCTAAGATCGGGGTATGCGGCGCCTGCTATGGCCGCGATCTGGCCCGCGGCACGCCGGTGAACATCGGCGAGGCGGTCGGCGTTATCGCCGCCCAGTCGATCGGCGAGCCCGGTACGCAGCTCACCATGCGGACCTTCCATATCGGCGGCGCGGTGCAGGTGGCGGAGCAATCGTTCTTCGAAGCGGCCAATGACGGCACACTGAAGATTTCCGCCGGCAATTCGGTGATCGCGGCGGATGGCGACATCATCGTGATGAGCCGCAATCTGCAGATCACCATCCAGGTGGACGGCGTTGACCGGGAATCCTACAAGCCGCCTTATGGCGCCCGCCTGAAGCTCAAGGACGGCGATTCCATTAAGCGTGGCCAACGGTTCGCGGAATGGGACCCGTACACCACCCCGATCATCACGGAGGTGCCGGGCGCCGTACGTTTCGAAGATCTGGTGGAAGGCATATCCGTTCGCGAAGAAGCCGACGAGGCCACGGGTATTTCCAACCGGGTGGTAATCGATTGGCGGACCTCGGCGCGGGGCAATGATCTGCGTCCCAGCGTTGCGGTGCTCGACAAGGATGGGGCCTATAAGCGCCTGGCCAATGGTGGCGAGGCCCGGTATCTGCTGCCGGTTGGCGCCATTTTGTCGGTGGGCAATGGCGACGAAGCCAAGCCGGGCGAAGTGCTCGCACGCCTCCCGACCGAAAGCGCTAAGTCGCGGGACATCACCGGTGGTCTGCCCCGGGTCGCCGAGCTCTTCGAAGCCCGCCGTCCCAAGGACTGCGCGGTGATCGCCGAGATGGATGGCCGGGTCGAATTCGGTCGTGACTACAAGAACAAGCGTCGCATCAAGATCGCCCCGGAAGAGGGCGAGGCTGTGGAGTTCCTGATCCCCAAGGCCAAGCACATCGCGGTTCACGACGGCGATTCGATCCGCAAGGGCGAATACATCATCGACGGCAATCCCGACCCGCACGACATCCTGCGGATCCTGGGCGTTGAGGCTCTGGCCGACTTCCTGGTCAATGAGATTCAGGAAGTTTACCGACTGCAGGGCGTGCCGATCAATGACAAGCACATCGAGACTATCGTCCGCCAGATGCTGCAGAAAGTGGAGATTATGGAGCCGGGTGACACCGGTCTGATCAAGGGCGACCACCTCGACAAGCCCGAGGTGGACGAAGAGAACGCCAAGGCGCTCGCCCGCAAAGGTCGGGCGGCGCTCACCCAGCCGGTCCTGCTGGGGATCACCAAGGCCTCGCTGCAGACCCGCAGCTTCATCTCCGCAGCCTCATTCCAGGAAACCACCCGCGTCCTCACCGACGCCGCCGTTCACGGCAAGCGGGACACCCTGGAAGGCTTGAAGGAAAACGTTATCGTCGGGCGACTGATTCCGGCCGGGACGGGCTCCTATCTGCGCGGCCTGCAACGCATCGCCGCCAAACGTGATGAGGTGCTGGCCGCCAGTCGCGCGGTGATCATGGAGCCGCTGCCGGCCGATATCGCCGTCGCGGCCGAGGCAGAGAAGGTCGGGGCATAAGAGACAAGGCGGCTCGGGCTCCGGCCCGGGCCGCCTGCTCGGCCAATGCTATTTTGTGTCGTCCGGGCAGGAGTCTCCGAGGCGGCGAGCCTGCGTGTTGGCCTCGCCGCTCATCGGAATTCCAAACAGCTTGAAGGTGAAGTCGGCTGTCATGTTCAGCGTGGTCTCCGAATAGGTTCCGTGTCCGCTGACCTTGACCTTGGCCCCTTTTTTGTCGGTGCAGACGCCTTTGAACGCAATGCGCCCATCGGCATAGGATTGCTCCGGGCAGACGCACGTGTAGTGATGGTTGATGTAGCACGACATGAAGCGCGCGACCTGTGCGCGCGTAACGCAGCGGCGCTCCACCTTGGACGTCTGGATCGGCGAAACCACCCGATCCACGGCCTCCCAATAGCCCGGACGGACGGTATCTTCCGCGTGAGCGATGAGGCCGAACCCGATGATCGACAGGGCCAGCGTCCTTGAGATACGTGCGCGGTTCAATGCGGATCTCCCGGTATGATGGGGTCCCCCCCATTGTGTTTGAAGATAAGGGATGAGGCCGGACCGGAGGCAATACCGCCGGGGTCGGTCGGATGTCCGCCGCCCAGGGTCCCATCCTGCGTCGTTTGCCGATAGCGGCGATCTTCATCCTGCCCCTGGGCCGATCGGTCGAACCCCGCGCGTTTGCGGGGTGAAATGCCGTCCAGGACCGGCGCGCGCGCCGCCTCCAGCCCGAAACGTTCATTGCAGCGCGCCCGTTCGGCGGGACTCAGGCGCACCGATTCGGCATTGGCGCAGCCGACCAGCGTGCCGCGCAGTCCGCCGCCGCCGCCCGGCATTGCGCCATAGGGAAACGGCGTCAGGCCGCTCAGCCGCGAACCGGTCGACGCGCCCTGCGGGTTGATCGCCCCGACCAGGGCGGCGGATGGCCCGGCGGGCGGTGACCTCGGCGCCAGCGGCAGCGTCGCGACATTGGCGGGGGCATCCATGATCGACTTGCGAATATTCAATTGCGACGCGGTCGGCGCGGGGCTGGCGGCAACGGCGGGTCTCGGCGCGGGCGGGGCCGGTTTGGGTTGAGGAGCCACGAGGGGGATCGCCAGCGCGACCGGAGAGAGGGGAGCGGGTGGCGTAGCGGCCTTGATCGGCAGGGGGAGAGCCTTCGGCGTCTCGGGTTTGGTCGGTGTGGGCAGGGGCGGCGCCGGCCTGGGCGCCAGCGGAGCCGGCTTTGGCGGGGTGGGCGGCGCGGGGGACGGCGGCCTCTGAGGTTGCGCCGCCGGAGTTACGACAAGGGTGCGATGAGCTAGCTTCGGCGGAATGATCGTTTCCGGCGGCGGCGACGGTTCAGGCAATTGGACGATCTGGGCGTCGATCGGCGGAATTGCCGGCTCGGGAACCGCATATTGCGGGATGGGTTCGCTGACCAGCCAGGTCAGTATCGCCACGTGAAGGACGGCTGATACAGCGAGCGCCATGGCGTCTCGGCGGGTTCGTCTGACGGCCTGCAATGTCGTCCATCCCGGAAAAACACGCCCAATCGGACCGCCGACCCACCGGACCGACCGTGAAGTGACTGTCGTCGCTCCGGGCCTTGACGACAAGAGGTCAGACGTCTAGTGAACGGCTTCTTCGTTGAACCGGCTGTGTCGAAGGGGGCGACCCTGGAGGCAGACGCGGTTCGCATTGCGAACATCGGGTCATCGGCGTCTCGCCGGATGCATCCGGGTCACAGGCCCTCGCGGTCATCCGCGCGGGCTATTCGTTTTTGCGGGCTTAAGCGTTCGATTGGTCCTTTCGGGCCAGGCGAGCTGGTCTTTGAAATGGTCTGGCGCACGCGGGCATTGCCTGAAGGGAAATACGAGCGATATGGATCGTCAAAACATCCGCATTCGGCTCAAGGCCTTTGATCACCGTGTGCTGGACCATTCCACGCGCGAGATTGTCAATACGGCCAAGAGAACCGGCGCGACCGTCAGGGGGCCGATCCCCCTGCCCACGCTCATTGAGCGCTTCACCGTCAACCGTTCGCCGCACATCGATAAGAAGTCGCGCGAGCAGTTCGAAATCCGCACGCACAAGCGCGTGCTCGACATCGTCGATCCCACCCCGCAGACCGTGGACGCGCTCATGAAGCTCGACCTTTCGGCGGGCGTGGACGTCGAAATCAAGCTTTAGAGGACGGGCCGATGCGAACCGGCGTAATCGCCAAGAAGCTGGGCATGACGCGTCTTTTTGACGAGGCGGGGATTCATGTTCCCGTCACCGTGCTCAGCCTCGATGGCTGCCAAGTCACAGCTCAACGCACTCAGGACCGGGACGGCTATGTCGCCCTGCAACTGGGGGCCGGCGCCAAAAAGCCGAAAAACACCAGCAAGGCCGAGCGCGGGCATTTCGCCAAGGCTCTGGTCGAACCGAAGCGCTGCGTCGCTGAGTTCAGGGTGTCGGAGGACAACCTGATTGAGGTGGGCGCCGAGTTCACCGCCGACCATTTCCTGGCGGGCCAAAAGGTCGATGTCGCTGCGCTGACGGTGGGTAAGGGTTTCGCCGGCGCCATGAAGCGCTGGAATTTCGGGGGCATGCGCGCCACCCACGGCGTCTCGGTCTCCCACCGCGCGCACGGCTCAACCGGCCAGCGGCAAGACCCGGGCAAAGTCTTTAAAGGCAAAAAGATGGCTGGCCACATGGGTCAGGAACGAGTCACGACCCTTAACCTCACCGTGTTCCGGGTGGATGTTGAGCGCGGCCTGATCCTGATCAAGGGCGCGGTGCCCGGCACCGAAGGCACCTTCGTCAGAATTCGCGACGCGATCAAGATTGCCGCCCCGGCCGATACGCCCAGACCGGGCGCTGTTCGGATGGCGGGCGGTACGCCGCACGTCGCTGATACCCCGGCCTCTGATGCGGCCCACGAAACCTCAAGCGGAGGCGGCGAAGCATGAAGATCGATGTGATCAAACTGGACGGCGGCGCTGGCGGCGACGTTGATCTCAGCGACGCGATTTTTGGCCTCACCGAAATCCGCGGTGACATTCTGCAGCGCTGCGTGACCTGGCAGCTCGCGAAACGTCGAGCCGGAACGCACAAGATCCAGGTCCGCAACGAGGTCTCTCGGACTGGCAAGAAGATGTACAAGCAAAAAGGCACCGGCGGCGCCCGGCACGGCTCGCGCCGCGCCGCGCAGTTTGTCGGCGGCGCGAAAGCGCACGGTCCCGTGGTACGCAGTCATGCTTTCGATTTGCCAAAGAAAGTCCGGGCCATGGCGCTGCGGCATGCCCTGTCATCAAAGGTGCAGGCTGGCGCGCTGATGATCATTGAAGACGCCAGCCTGAACGAAGCGAAGACGGCTTCCTTGCGTGGTCAGTTTGACAGTCTTGGCCTGAAGAATGCCCTGGTCATCGCCGGACCCGCCGTGGACGCCAATTTCCGCCTGGCGGCCCGCAACATCCCGAATGTCGATGTGCTGCCGGATGCGGGTCTCAACGTCTATGATATCCTGCGTCGCAAGACCTTGGTCCTGACCCGCGCGGCAGTGATGGCCATTGAGGCGCGCTTCGCCGAGACGGCAACCAAAGCCCACAGCGCAACCAAAGATCGGGAGGCTGCGTGATGGCCGTCACCGCGCGTCACTACGACACCATTCTGGCTCCGTTGATCACGGAAAAGGCCACCCTGCTTTCCGAGCAAAATAAGGTTGTCTTCAGCGTCGCTCTGGACTCAACCAAGGACGAGATCGCCGCAGCCATCGAGCAGCTTTTCAAGGTCAAGGTGACCAAGGTTAACACCCTGATCCAGAAGGGGAAGACCAAGATGTTCCGGGGTCGTCCTGGCCGTCGGTCGGACATCAAGAAGGCCATTGTGACCCTCCAAGAGGGCCAATCCATCGACATTACAACGGGGCTCTAGACCATGGCTCTGAAACACTTCAATCCCACCTCGCCGTCGCGTCGCGGCCTCGTGCTGGTCGATCGTTCGGAACTGCACAAAGGCGGTCCGGAAAAGAGCCTTGTCGAGGGCTTGACCAAGTCCGGCGGACGGGGCGGCGGCGGACGCATCGCCGTTCGCTTCCGTGGCGGCGGCGCCAAGCGGCTCTACCGCATGGTCGATTTCAAGCGCCGGAAGTTCAACGTCGTGGCGACCGTCCAACGTCTCGAATATGACCCCAATCGCACGGCCTTCATCGCTCTGATCAAATATGCCGACGGTGAGCTTGCCTATATCCTGGCGCCGCAACGCCTCAAGGCTGGTGACGAAGTCGTCGCATCCGAAAAGGTTGATGTGAAGCCGGGCAATGCCTCGCCGCTGCGCGCTCTGCCGATCGGCACGATTATTCACAATATTGAGCTGAAGCCGTTGAAGGGTGGTCAGATCGCGCGTTCGGCGGGGGCCTATGCCCAGTTAGTCGGTCGTGATGCCGGCTATGCGCAGATCCGCCTGAATTCCGGCGAACTTCGCATGGTGCAGGACACCTGCATGGCGACGGTCGGCGCGGTCTCCAATCAGGACCACATGAACGAGGTTCTGGGCAAGGCGGGCCGCTCCCGGCACAAGGGCCGCCGCCCGCACGTTCGCGGCGTCGCCATGAACCCCATCGATCACCCGCACGGCGGCGGCGAAGGCCGCACCAGCGGTGGTCGTCACCCGGTCACACCGTGGGGCAAGCCCACCAAGGGTCACAAGACCCGAAGCAACAAGACGACGGATAAGTTCATTATCCGCAGTCGCCACGTGAAGAAGGCTCGCTAAGCGATGACCCGCTCGGTTTGGAAAGGCCCGTTCGTTGACGGCTATCTGCTTAAAAAGGCGGATGCGGTGCAGGCGAGCGGCCGCAAGGAAGTGATCAAGATGTGGTCGCGCCGTTCAACCATCATGCCGCAGTTCGTCGGCCTGACGTTCGGCGTGCATAACGGCCAAAAGCATGTCCCGGTCCTGGTCGGCGAAGACATGGTCGGCATGAAGTTCGGTGAATTCGCCCCGACTCGGTACTTCCCGGGCCATGCCGCCGACAAGAAGGCCAAGAGGAAGTAGCATGAGCAAGCAAGCCAAAGAACGGCGCCTCGCGCCGGCCGAGGCCATGAGCAAGGTGCGCACCTTGCGCACCGGCGCCCGCAAGCTGAACCTCGTGGCCCAGTCAATTCGCGGGCTCAAGGTGCAGCGCGCCCTCAATGAACTCGAATTCAGCCCCAAGCGGATCGCCTCCGATGTGCGTAAGGCGCTCGCTTCGGCGATCTCCAACGCCGAGAACAATCACAACCTCGATATCGACAATCTGATCGTGGCCGAAGCCTTTGTCGGCAAGAACCTGGTGATGAAACGGTTCTCCGCCCGAGCGCGTGGTCGGTCATCGAGGATCGAGAAGCCGTTTTCCGAGATCACGATCGTGGTGCGCGAGTTGGGTGAGGCCGTCTGATGGGGCATAAAGTCAATCCGATCGGCCTGCGCCTCGGCATTAACCGCACGTGGGACAGCCGCTGGTTCGCCAGCGGTGAGGAGTATTCCCGCCTGTTGCATGACGACATCAAGGTTCGCATCGAACTGAAGAAGCGTCTCTATCTGGCCGGCGTGTCGCGGATCATTATCGAGCGGCCGCACAAGAAATGCCGTGTCACCATCTATGCGGCGCGTCCCGGCGTGATCATTGGCAAAAAAGGCGCCGATATCGAAAAGCTGCGCAGCGATCTCGCGGCGATGACCGAAGGCGATGTGCATCTGAATATCGTCGAGATACGCAAGCCGGAAACCGATGCGCAACTGGTCGCCGAGAATATCGCCCAGCAGCTTGAGCGCCGCATTGCGTTCCGTCGCGCCATGAAGCGGTCCATGCAGTCGGCGATGCGTCTGGGCGCCAAGGGTGTCCGCATCGAGGTCGCCGGTCGTCTGGGCGGCGCGGAAATCGCCCGCGCCGAATCCTATCACGAAGGTCGCGTGCCGCGTCACACCCTTCGGGCCGACATCGACTATGGCTTCACGCAAGCCAAGACGACCTACGGGATCATCGGCGTGAAGACCTGGATTTTCAAAGGTGAAGTGCTGGAGCACGACCCGATGGCGCTCGACAAGCGTCTGGCCAGCGAGTCTGGCCCGGCTGGCGAGGGCGGCGGTCGTGAAGGCCGTTCTGATCGCCCGGATCGCGGCCCTCGCCGCGATCGTCGCGACGCGCCGGCGGCTTAAGGGGTCTGATTACTCATGCTGTATCCGAAAAAAACCAAGTACCGCAAGCAGTTCAAGGGCCGCATCCACGGCTTGGCAAAAGGTGGCTTCGCCTTGAATTTCGGTTCGCACGGTCTCAAATCCGTGCAGCCCGAGCGTGTCACCGCGCGCCAGATTGAGGCCGCTCGTCGGGCGATCACCCGTCAGATGAAGCGTCAGGGCCGGGTATGGATTCGCATCTTCCCCGACGTTCCGGTCAGCGACAAGCCGGCGGAAGTCCGGATGGGTAAGGGCAAGGGCGCCGTGGAGTATTGGGCTGCCCGGGTCGCCCCCGGTCGGATCATGTTTGAAGTGGATGGCGTTCCGGACGAAGTGGCCCGCGAAGCGCTTCGTTTGGGCGCGGCCAAGCTGCCGGTGCGCACGCGCATCGTCACCCGCCTGGATGCCGGTTTGGAGGCCGCGCAATGAAGATTGATGATGTGCGGCGTTTGACGCCCGATCAGCTTACCGACGAACTGCTGTCCCTTAAGAAAGAGCAGTTCAACCTGCGTTTTCAGGCGGCGACCGGACAACTCGAAAAAACTCACCGCGTGGAAGTGGTGCGCCGCGATATCGCGCGCATCAAGACCGTCCTGCGAACCAAAGCCCCCGTGGCTTGATCGTCCTGGACTGAAGAAGAAGAACAGCCATGCCCAAAAGAATACTCGAAGGACTGGTCGTCTCCGACAAGGGCGACAAGACGGTGGTGGTGAAGGTGGAACGCACCTTCCTGCATCCGCTTCTGAAAAAGACGGTGCGTCGTT
>JAYUBD010000540.1:0-3891 GCA_043740995.1 Caulobacteraceae bacterium
GCCATCGACGATGGCGGCATGCGTCGGATCCGCAGAAGTAATCGTCACACCGGAGGCGAAGTTCAGGCCCTGCAGCTTCGGAAGCGTGTATTCACCTGAGTCCAATAGAATAGTGTCACCATCGTTCACCGCCTTCAGCGCCGTCGCCAGAGTAGCGGAGCTATTCACCTCAACGATCACATATCCCCCCCGAAGGCGTCAAAACGGCCTTGCGAACGCAGCTCAGAACCTACCCTAGATTTCCGGAGACACTACCATGTGCCGTCCTACTGTCATCTGGTGCCGGACTTGTTAACGGCCTGCTGGGACGGGCTCACAAAATCTACGTCACCAATCCGATTCTCGGATTTCTCAGTCCGGAGTTACATTCTCATTGGGAAGGCTCTAACCGACAAGGCGTCACGATGAACCAATTTTCGAGGATATCCCTGCTCATGTGTCTACTTGCCGCAGCAGGCTGTGGGAACAAAATCGAGCAGATCGGCGCGGCGGCGGAATCCGCACGCAACGCGAGCGAACACATGGCGGAGAACGCCAACGACGCCAACCGAAATCGCGAGGCGCAGGTTCTTGCTAACGCCCAGTCCATGGAAGACCAGATCCAGGCCGCCAAGAAAGACGTCCCCGGCGGCCCCCGACCGCGTTATGAGCTCCACAAGGATGCGGTCGGCGACAGCTGGACCGTATATGACACCGCGAACGGACGCGCCGTGCGCGTCGACACAAAGACGGAAAGCGGCCTCTCGCACGACAATGCGGAAGCGATGCTGAACTCCATTCAGAGACAGGAAAAGGATGAGGAGATTCTATTGGGAAGGGCGCGATAGGACTATCGGATCGCGTCGGACGGGGTCCTCAGGCCGAAATTTTAGGATTTGTTCTAGACGCGCGTCAGCTTGTCCGCGCGTTCGGTACCGATCAATGCTGCTCGATACTTTGGAACAACCGCCAAGAGCAGCTCGGGTATAAAGGTCTGAAGCACACGCCAAGCGTCAGCGTCATTATCGAATACCGTGGAAAAGCGCGAGAGGATGCCGTCAGGAATAACGCCGTGCATTGCGATGCGAAGTCTGTCGGCCCGCTGCTGATTGCCTGAAGCAGGCAACAGTTCGCCCATTCGGGTCCAGTAAATAATGTATTCCCGGCGGTCTGCGGCCTGGGCGATGAGCCGTCGCGATGGGAGTTCGACCCCATTTTTCACAGGCAACCGAATTTCCTGATTCTGGACTAGTGTATAGCCGAACGCCGGATAGCAAACCTCCGGGCGGTGCAACTGCAAATCATCAGTCTGTTGCTTGGCATAGGCCAACAACATCATGACCTGATCGTTGGTCTTGGTATTGGTATATACCCGGGTCACGAGTTGATTGTATAGCCTCGCCGTCAGGCTTTCCGGGCCGTTGATTGCCAACGGATCCCCCACGTCTTGCGAGATCCACTCCGCGAAAGTCAGGGGCACAATCTCGGCAATCGAGCTGCCGGTCAGGAGTCGCACATGGCGCCTTGGCCTGGCGACCGTACCAGCGACGGCGGCCGCGACGCAGGAGCCGCCCAGCAGGAAGTCGCGCCGCTGGATCATACCTCGGCCCGCCAGGATTTGGGCAACACACGAGCCAGCACATTGTCGAGCAGGAACACCAAGATCAGGGAGACGGCGAACAGAAAGATGCCGGCGGTGAAATGGGCGAAGCCCTGCGCGACCGCATCGCCGAAATAGTTGGTCAGCAGGATTAGAACCATGATGCGCAGGATGTTGCCGGTAATGGCGATCGGAATCACAAACAGGGTAAGCACGCCTGAGTAGCGCAGTGACGCGCTCCGCAGGAGGTAGATGTAGAACAAACTGATCGCGGAAAGACCGATCAGGGAGTTCATGCCCGAGCAGGCGTCCTCCACCAGCAGCTGATATTGCGCGACGTGGATCGTAACTCCCTCGCGCGAGATCGGAAGGCCGACGGCGTGCAGCGAGCTGGTGGCAACGTAGGAGACGAACTGCTTGAGCGGCGCGGTTACCTCGTCGATTAGCCATCGGGGCGGTGGCACACAGAAACCAAAATAGAAAAGCGGGAACCAGTTCTTCAGCATCGCCCGCATGCCGACCACGGAATAGAGCATGGCTAAGCCCGCTCCGTAGAGGCCGGCCGCCTCAAGGGTGACGAAATCGAAGGCGCGACCGAACGCGCCTACCGCAAGGCTCACTATCAGGGCCGCGATGGCCAATACTGTGGAGCTCGGTCGGGCAAGCTCACGGAAGGACGGCGCCTGGCGGGCCACCAGCCACGCCCCGGTTGCCAGAACGATCGGACCGTGGGCCCCGGACTCGCGCGACCAGACCTGCTGGCCCAGGGAAGCGATGCAAGGCACGGCCAAGACCGCAAAGCCGGCCATCAACGGCCAGTGCTTTACCCATTCGCTGGTCCAGGCCGTGGACCTTGTCGGCAATGCTTCCTCTCTCATCAGTCCGCGTTCATCAAAGCACCGATGACCGTGACCTCATCATCATGGAGCTGATCGACAAGGGTCTTCAGATCCGCGACCAAGCTTTGGTTGCGGCGCGCTACCATCAAGCTGTAGCCGGCGATCTCACTAATGCGCCGCGCATCAGCGCAGGTGTTGGCTGGCGGCGTGTCGATGATGGTGATTTCGAACTCCCGGAGACACAAGTGCATCACGTCTCCGAACCAACTGCGCGCCAGCAGCTCCTGTGCATTGTGAGCCTGGGCGCCGGCAAAGAACACCGAAAGGTTCGGCAGTGGTTCCTCGTCGATGAAATCACCTACACGCGCGCCCGGCTCTGCCAGACAGGCCGCCAGGCCCCTAGGCGCCAACGAAGGAACGATAAATTTGTCGATAGATGGTACCCTAAGATCCCCGTCGATCAGCAGCGTCTTGATGCCCACCTGGGCCAAGGCGACCGCCAAATTGACGGCGACGAAGCTGCAGCCGACGCCAACGCTTGGGGCGCAAATCGCTAGCGCGCGCCGGCCCAAATGGACGTGCTGTGATAGCACGTGGGTGCGGAGCGCGCGAATAGCCTCAGCCCCGGCGCTGAGCGGCGCCGAGAGCGTCACGAGGTTGGGGGAAAACGTGTAGCCATCCTCACCCAACTTCTTCTCACTCGCAGCCTGAACTACCTTCGCAAGATCGGCATCTGCAGTCGCGCTGCTCATGTCGGCGCTCCGGTCCATTGCGGGACAAAGCCGCGCAGTATGCGCCGCACTCTTCGGGCCGCATCCTTGCCCGTGGGCTCCTCGACGACGCCGATGCAGCTGACGCCTTCAGACAGCCGCAGGTCGTCGACACTGCGGACCCGCCGATTAAGCAGCTCCGCCAACAGCGAGAGCGCCAAGCCGAGGGCGAATCCCATGCCCAGAGCGCCCCCGAGCATAAGCGGCTTGTTGGGGAAGGTCGGCTTGGTCGGCGCAACGACCACGCCCAACGGCGTCAGACCAGTGTCGGTGACGGCGGCTTCGATGCTGTACTGACCGGCCTTGGCGGCGGCGGTACGATATTGCTCGCGGCGCAGGTCCACTTCGGACTGCAGTTGGTGCAGGCGCTCAACCTGTTCGCGCTGACCTATCACTCTGGCCTTCTGCTGCTGAAGCGCTTGGTCCAGCGCCGCGGAGCCAGGGCGGACGTTCAACATAGCCCTTTGGTTCTTTTCCTGTAGCGCGGCGAATTTGGAGATCGCCTCGCGCCGAGCTTTCAGCTCCACCATCTGCGGGTGGTTAGGCCCTAGGCGCTGCGAGGCGTCGGAAATGGCGGCGTCAATCTGTGCTAGCTCCAGGGCCGCAGGCGACTCCTGCGCCGGCATGTTGATCTGAGGCGCCGCCGCCTGTCCGGCAAGCGATGCGAGACGATCACTATCCAAGTCGGTGTCGCGGCCTTGCA
>JAYUBD010000541.1:0-3883 GCA_043740995.1 Caulobacteraceae bacterium
GGGACCAGGTCGAGCGAGTTGAGAAGCTCCTCGCCGCCGCCCGCGAGATCGGGCCGGTCGAAGAGGTCCGCCAGGGTCCGCTCCAGCGTGGTGACCGGCACCAGCACGCCCAGACGGTCGATGGCTTCTATGGCGCCCGGCGTGATGAGACCCTTCGGCGGCCGCACGAAGCGACAGGTGACCCCATCCGCCTCCAGGGTCAGGGGCTGGCCCGCGGCGATCACCTGGACATCCGGCCCCTCGGAATAGGCATAGCCGTGCAGCTCGAGGGCCGAGTGGTAGCCGATCACCCCACCCTTTCGGAGCTTCGAGGCGGCCAGGAACCTGTCCACCGACCAGGTGGCCGGGTCCGCATGCTTCGGCACCGAGGCGAAGACGCCGCGCGCGATGCGCCGGATGTTCCCTGCCTTCAGGTGCTGGTCGAGCATCGCGGAGACCACGCGGTCGTTCGGCTGGCGCCCGACCGCCTTGGCGTACTGCGCCCGGTCGAAGACCGGGGCGTCGCTGAAGAACGGGGCGGAGCGTTGGCGTGCCATGACTTTCTCATATACCGCGAAAGTCATATATAAACTATGACCTTCACAATAAATGAGAAAACGCTGCCGGGCGTAGGGTTAGGAAGCTGCAGACCTGGGCGAGAACGAAGGCCCTCCGTTTGAGGAGCCGCGACGTACTGGCGCGGACTCACAACTTGAGGAAAAATGCCATGTTCACCCCGCAAGACCCTTTCGGTCGCCGTCGCCCTCGGCGCCGGCGTGCTTCTGTCTGCCAGCCAGGCATCGGCGCACGCCTCCTGGTCAAATCCGACCCGGCCGCGAATGCGACGGTCGCCTCGCCCAAGACCATCACCCTGACCTTCGCCGAAGAACTCACGCCGGGCGTCTCTGGGTTCGATGTGGTGATGGGCGATGGCGAGCGCCCACCGCGTCGTCGTTGAAGTCCCCCGAGCCCGTGATCGACGATGAGTGCTCAAGGCCGGCGCTGCAGGAAATTGCAAGGGCTTCTCGCCGACCCCGCCGCGGCCGCTGGACCTGTCGGTATCGGCGTCGGCGCCCGCGTTCAGTCATCGAGCGATCCGGCTCAGCGATCGGTTGACGCACATCAAGCTGGCGTCGCCGCGCCCGTGGCACTCTTCAGCGTGGCCCGGCATGCCCCGATCAGAGACCGCAATACTTTCGCCGCCCTTCGCGTACGTGATCGGCTAGGCGCTTGGCTCGACGGGCAGATCGCACGGCTGTTCCCCGGCTATTTCGCCCTCGTCATGGCCACCGGCATCATCTCCAACACGCTCTTCCTGGAAGGCCACCACGCGCTTTCGAATGCGCTGTTCGGCATCAACACCTTGGCCTTTCCCTGGCTGGCGCTGTTGACGGGCTTGCGGGCCGCACGCTTCCATCGGGCGCTCTGGGCGGACCTGACCAACCCTGGCCTGGTGTTTTCCTTCTTCACCGTCGTGGCTGCCAGCGACGTGCTTGGGTTGGGCGTCAACCTGAGGGGCTTCACCGGCGTCGCTCTGGCGCTGTGGGTCTTCGCATTGCTGGCCTGGCTCATACTCATCTATTTGAGCTTCGCGGTGCTCACGTTTCTCAATACGGCGCACGGCGCCAACGTCGTGCACGGCGGCTGGCTGATCGCCATCGTGGGAACCCAGTCGCTGGTGATCCTGGGAACGGCCATCGCGCCCGGCCAGGGCGCCCTCGCGCCATCGCTCTTCGTCCTGATCCATATGTTGTGGGGCGTGGGGCTTGCGCTCTACGGCATCTTCATCACCCTGTTCGCCTATCGCATCTTCTTTTTCGACGTGGGGCCGGATGATGTCACGCCGCTTGTCTGGGTGGTGATGGGGGCCGCGGCGATCAGCACCAATGCCGGCTCGACCCTGATCCTGACCGACAGCGGCGTGCCCTTCCTCATCTCGATGCGCCCCCTGATCGAGGGCGTGACTTTGATCATGTGGGCCTGGGCGACCTGGTGGATTCCGCTCCTGGTGCTGTTCGGGATCTGGAAGCATGGCGTGCGCAGGGTCCCGCTGCGGTACACACCTATGCTCTGGAGTCTGGTGTTCCCACTCGGGATGTACGCGCTGGCGAGCCTCAGGCTCTCCCTGGCGGCGGAGTTCACGCCCCTGCGGCTGGTGGCCGAGAGCATGGTCTGGATCGCACTTGCCGCCTGGGGGGCGACCGCCCTAGGGCTGGTCCGCGCCGTGACGACCGACCTGTGGAAATTGTTTGGCGGCCACGCGGTGGCGCCTGGAGCCTTGAAAGGCTAGCCGCCTGCCGGTCGATCTCTCACGGCGCCAACGGTTCCGGCGTCCGCGCAAGGTCGGCTGGCTGAGAGGCCGGAGGCCCCGCCGCTATGATCTGCTTCAGCTCGCCGATGAGCTCCGGAATGAGGCGACTCCGAACACCCTCCTCCGCCCAGAAGGGGTTCATCACCACGCAGCGGAGCAGCACCAGGGTGTCGGCGTCGCGGACCCCGCCATAGGAGGCCACATGCGCGTCGATGAGGGCAGGACACGCGTCGCGGGCGAGCGTGGTCCGCGACATCGAAAAGTGCGGGGAGCCCGCAATCGCCACATGCACTGCAGCCGTGCGCGCATTGGCCAGGCTCAAGGCTTCACCCTCCTCGGCGAGGGAAAAACAGAGAATGTTGGTGTCGGTGGGGTCGAGGGGCCGCACGACGGGTATCGCCTGCGCGAGCGCGCTGCGGATCGCGCGGCAGGCCTCGATGGTGGATCCGAGAATCGCCCCGAGGCCTTCGGCGCCAAAACCGAGGGTCTTGCCGGTAAGCCAGACGGCGGCGGCTCCGGTGGCCGGCCGCGATCCCTCGAGTGTATGGGTCCACGCCGCCTCGCCCAGTTCCGTCCGCTCGACATAGGGCGCCGCGAACGACGAGACTCGGTCGTGCTCACTGTCGCGCATCAGGATCGCGCCGCAGGCGTATGGGGCATAGCCGAGCTTATGGGGATCGATGGTCACCGAGTCGGCGCGGCGGATTGCGCCCAGTGCGCGTTGCTGCGCCGCCGCGACCTGTCCGGCGGATGGATCGAGGCCGCAGAAATATCCGCCATAGGCCGCGTCGACGTGGTGCCAGATATCGACTCCGTCGCGGCGCCGCAGGCCCTCGATGAGATTGGCGACGCCGTCGATCGGATCGAGCTCCCCGCGTTCGGTGGTTCCCGCCACACTGACCACCGCGAGAACGGGCCGCCCCAGATGGCGAGCCTCCTCGATACGGTCCGCCAACCCGTCAAGCGCAAGGCGACCTGCGGCGTCGAGCGGAACGGACCAGAAGGCCTCCTCGCCCAGGCCGAAGACGTTCGCGGCCTTAATCCAGGAATAGTGCTTGTGGCCGGGAGCGAGGATGACCGCACCCCGATAGGGTCTGCCGCTTTGCAGTCCGACGCGGTCCGCAATCTCGTACGGGTTGCCGAGCACGGCGCTGCGCGCGCGCATGGCGGCGTCGTCGAGGCCGTATTCCGCGGTGAGGCTGCGGTAGACGCTGGAGGTCATGTGCGCCGCGGCGAACGGATCGAGGGGCGCGCCACGCTTCTCCGCGAGAACCAGGGCGAGCGCGAGACGGTGATCCATCCGATAGCGCGCGCGCCAGACGGCCTCGAGGTTCGCGACCGTGCCGCCCGAAGTGAAGTGACCGCGCGCCTTGCGGGCATCGAAGCCCACCATCTCGGCCAGCATGGCGATCGCTTCGGCTTCGATCACGGTGCCGACCTTGGAAGCCTCGCGCGAGGTGTTGTTGGGATTGTGCAGGAGCGCGGCGAAGTGCCCGAGCAGCGCCGGGAGGGCCAGGTCGGAGACCATGTGGCCCATGTAGCGCGGCGTATGGGTCGGGACCTCGCCGCGCAGCTGCGTCACCAGCTCCGCCA
>JAYUBD010000542.1:0-3864 GCA_043740995.1 Caulobacteraceae bacterium
CCAACGACCCCGGCGGCGATCGGGAAGAGCGACGCGAAGGCCTTATCAACGTGCGCCCCGGCGACAACCGGGATCAGCAGCAGACGGCCGACCATTAAGCCGATGAGGAAGCCCGCGCCGATGTAGATGACCAGGGTGACAAACCGCAGGGCGCCGCTCATTCGGCGGCGACCGTTTCGGCCTCGAATGCGCGCCGGCCGCGCCGGCGCCACGCCTCCCTCAGAGCCGGGCCGCCTTCGCCCTCGAGCCTATCGGCCAGCTCCAGAAGCCCGCCCAGGATGGTGGCGCGATCGTCGTCGGTGAGGTCCATCAGGCCGGCCTTTTGGATGAGGCCGCCCAGTTCGATCAGATGCCGAGTGCGTTCGCGGCGTTGCATGACCCAGGCTCTCGTATCGGTGCGGGCGTTGGCGGATTCAGCGCGGCGGATTGCCGTCGTTGTTCGTCCGAGCGCCGCCTCTGTCGCCCGAACCCGAAGCTTCAACGCCCGAGCGCCCTTTGCGTCCCCGTCGTTGAAAGAAGGCCGCGCCCTCGGAGCGCCACGCCTCCTTTGTTACCGATTGTTTCGCGCCGTTCACCGCCGCCAGGAGCGCCCCGGCCAAGGTCTCCAGATCGAGCGTGTCGGCCCCGGTGACGGTGACCAGCTCCCCAAGCTGCAACACCCGCTTGGCTTTGAGGCCCTTGGCCTTGTCCGCGAGGGCCTTCAGCTCAGCGTCGATGTCGCGGGGTCTACGCATGGGAGTCTTTTGAGTTGGTCCCTAGCGGCTTGCCGAAGCAGAGGCTGAGGGAATCGCCGGCGTAGGAACCGAAGGGCTCGATCCGCTTCCATCCGGACGACAAGTAGAGGCCGATCGCTTCCGGCTGCCGATTGCCGGTTTCCAGAACGGCCCGCGTGAACCCGGCCGCGCGCGCCTCGCTTTCTAGGTGATCCAGCATCGCGCGCCCGAACCCGTGCTTTCTGTGTCCAGCCGCGACGAACATGCGCTTGAACTCCGCGGCGCCGTCGGTCTCCGGGCGGAACGCGCCGCACGCAACAGGCTCGCCATCGACGTAGCCAACGAAGAAGTCCCCGCTGCTCGCCTCCAACCCTCTGGGATCGTCGCCAAAGACCAGCTCGGGATAGCGGTCGCACAGTTCCCGATTGAACGCCCGAGAGAGACGGAGCGCAGCCTCTCCATCGAGCGGCTCGTGCTGGATGACAATTCTGAACACGGGGGCTCCGACAAACGCATTGAACGTTAGCAAGCAGTTTCGGCTCGATCCGTCACCCGAGTGAATCACGACCCACACCCGGAGTCCATCACGAAAGCCCGTGAGGATTTGAGTGCGCGCTTATACGTCGTGCCGACGTGCGCTTGAAACGGGCCGACTTCCGAGCGATGGTACGCAGCCTCGCTGCTGCGGAGACTTTCATGCTTCCCGACACGTTCCGTCTGTTGGCGCTCAGCCTGCCGAACGTGCAGTACGGCTCTAGTCTGGGCAACGAGGAGTTCCGGGTCGGGAGCAAGTTGTTCGCCTCGCTCGGCTCGCCGATGGTCGGGCAGGCGGTGATCAAACTGACGCCGCAGGACCAGGCGCAGTTCATGGCGCTGGCGCCGAACACGTTCGCGCCGAAACCCGGTGGCCCTGGCGCGCGGGGCGAGACGATCGTCAAGCTGGCGATGGTGGACACCGAAATCCTTCGGCTGGCGCTGGCGGCGGCCCGCCATAAGGCGATGGGCGGCAGGGGCTAGGTCGTGGCCATCTACCATTTCAGCGCCAAGGTTATCAGCCGCGCCAACGGGTCCAGCGCCGTAGCGTCGGCGGCTTATCGCGCGGCCGAGCGACTTCAAGACGAACGCCTCGGCCGGTCGCACGACTTCACCAACAAGGCCGGCGTCGAGCATTCGGAGATCATGGCGCCGGAGGGTTCGCCGGAGCGCTGGCAGGACCGCGAGACCTTGTGGAATGAGGTCGAGCTAGGGGAGAAGCGCAAGGACGCGCAGCTCGCCCGCGAGATCGAGTTCGCCATTCCGCGAGAGATGAACCAGGCGCGGGGCGTCGAGCTGGCGCGGGACTTCGTGCAGCAAGAGTTTGTTGATCGCGGGATGGTCGCGGACCTCAACGTGCATTGGGACGTGGGACCGGACGGCCAGGCCAAGCCGCACGCCCACGTCATGCTGTCGATGCGCGAGGCGGGACCGGAGGGCTTCGGCAAGAAGGTCCGCGAGTGGAATAGCACCGAGCTCCTAAGCGACTGGCGCGAGCGCTGGGCCGGCCATGTGAATGAGCGGCTGGCGGAGCTGGGGATCGACGCCCAGGTGGATCACCGCACGCTGGAGGCGCAGGGCATAGACCTGGAGCCGCAGCACAAGATCGGCCCGGCCGGCGCACGGCGCGAGGGCAGGGGGGAAGACGCGGAGCGGGCGGAGGATCACCGCCAGATCGCGCGGCGAAACGGCGAGAAGATCATCGCCGAGCCGAGCGTGGCGCTGGACGCCATCACCCGCCAGCAGAGCACTTTCACCGACCACGACCTGGCGCGGTTTATTCACCGGCATACCGACGACACGAACCAGTTCGGCCAGGCGATGAGCGCGGTGAAGACCTCGCCGGAGCTGGTGGCGCTGGGCAAGGACGGGCGGGGGCGGGAGAGGTTCAGCACGCGTGAGATGCTTGGCGTCGAGGAGCGGCTGGAGCGGTCGGCCGAGCAGCTGGCGGGACGTGGCGGGCATAGGGTCTCGCCGGCGGCCCAGGAACTGGCGTTGGCCGCCGGCGAGACGCGTGGGCTGGCGATGGGGGGATCGCAGCGCGACGCTCTGGATCATATAAGCGCCCCCGGCGATCTCTCAATAGTCGTGGGCTACGCTGGCACGGGCAAGAGCGCGATGCTGGGCGTCGCGCGCGAGGCATGGGAAGCGCAGGGCTACCAGGTGCGCGGGGCGGCCTTGTCGGGGATCGCGGCGGAAAGCCTGGAGGGCGGCTCCGGCATCGCCTCGAGAACGATCGCCAGTCTCGAGCATGGTTGGGCGCAGGGCAGGGACGTGCTGACCGAGCGTGACGTGCTGGTGATCGACGAGGCAGGGATGATCGGATCGCGTCAGATGGACCGAGTGCTAGCCGCGGCCGACCTCGCCGGCGCCAAGGTGGTGTTGGTGGGCGACGCCGAGCAACTCCAGGCCATCGAGGCGGGCGCAGCGTTTCGGGTGCTGACCGAGCGGCATGGCGCGGCCGAGATCACCGAAATCCGCCGCCAGCGCCCGGACTGGCAGCGGGAGGCGACGCGGGAGCTGGCCACGGGCCGCACAGGGACCGCCCTGGATCGCTACGAGGCGGCCGGCATGGTGCGGGGCCACGAGACCCGGGACGCGGCCCGCAGCGCCCTCGTGGACGGCTGGGACGCGGTGCGTCAGGCCAAACCGGAGGCCAGCCAGGTCATGCTCGCCCACACGCGCGCCGATGTGGCGGAATTGAACCAGCTCGCGCGCGGTCGAATGCGCGACGCCCGCGGGCTGGGCGCCGACCAGGTGGTGGCGACTGAGCGCGGCGAGCGGGCGTTCGCGGCCGGGGACCGGGTGATGTTTCTGCGCAACGAGCGGTCGATGGGGGTGAAGAACGGGTCGCTGGGGGCGGTGGAGGAGGTCACGTCCTCGCGCATGGCGGTGCGGCTTGACGACGGCCGCCAGGTGGCGTTCGAGGTGAAGGACTACGCCCACATCGACCTCGGCTATGCGTCCACCATCCACAAGAGCCAGGGGGTCACCGTGGACCATGGTCACCTGCTGGCCAGCGATGGCCTGGATCGGCACGCGGCCTATGTAGGGATGAGCCGGCATCGGGAGACGCTGGCGGTGCACTACGGGGCCGATGACTTCAAGGACCGCCCGC
>JAYUBD010000543.1:0-12254 GCA_043740995.1 Caulobacteraceae bacterium
CGCGCGGTGACGCCCTTGCCCACGCAAATCCGGGCGGGGGAGGACGAAACCTATCCGTTCGGCCTTTGAGACCCGGTGTACGCGCAGCAGCCGAGTGAGGAATAGCTAGGATTCGCCGGGCCCGAGGCGCCAGGGTCTGCACGCCAAAGATAGAGAATGGTGCTGTCAGACCAATCGCAACTTATCTCCGCTAGACGAGGCTCCCCCAAACCCGACCCAATGCTATCCCATGACTGCTCGCCAGTCTGCCAGCGCGGCCGAGCGGCTCTCCTTGTAAACGTCTCGGCTAACGAGGTGGCGCTCCTGGTTGAAATGGTTGTGAACCGAGCCGTGGACCGAGGCAAATTTCTGGAGTGTTTTCATCCTCCGAAATCGCAGCATGACCCGCTCTCGTCGTCGGAAGGGCAGGTGTGAATTCTCCGCCCGGTGGTTGGCCCAGCGGCCGACCTCCTGATGATCGGCGTTGCCGATTTCCTTCATGGCGGCTTTGTAGGATTTCAGCCCGTCGGTGGTGATCGCCCCGACACGGCCATGGCGCTTCATCAGCTTCTTCATGAACTTGAGCGCGGCGATTTTGTCGCGCTCCTTGGTGGCGAAGGACTCGAGAACCTCGCCTTCATGATCCACGGCGCGCCAGAGGTAGTGCATCTGGCCGTTTATCTTCACGTAGACCTCGTCGAGACTCCAGCGCCAACGGGTATGGGCGCGCATGTTTTGAACGCGCCTGCGGCGGATCTCGCCGGCGAACATCGGGCCGAACCGGTTCCACCAGAACTGCACCGTTTCATGGCAAATATCGATGCCGCGCTCATGGAGCAAGTCCTCCACGTTCCGAAGCGACAGGGGGTACTTCACGTACATCATCACCACGAGGCGGATCGCCTCGGGCGATGAATTGAAATAGCGAAACGGGTTGAGCATCGGGACCCGATAAGGCAGGGCGGTTACCGTTCGGCTAATTTGCTCTGACAGAGCCCTGCCTTCCTATCCAGCTTTGAGAAAATTGATTTAAATCAATGATGTTGAACAAATTCAGGGGAAATGCCCAATTGCTTTCAATGGAAAATAGGAAAATGAATAGATTTTTGACTAAGTATGTTCTGTCGTTTGGTTTGGCGCTTGCTCCAACGGCCTTTGCGCAAGTGCCAGCGCACGGCGCCGGAGCGATGGCCTCAGAGGCAGATGGTCACGCTATTCGAGCTGACGCTCGTGCTGATCATGCAGAGACTGCTGAAACTCATGCAGATCGTGCAGAGGTTAACGAACACGCGGCTCGGTTGGACGCGTTTCGCGCCCGCGTTCATCGGCGGATGCACCGTCACGTCGAGGCGGCGGCGGCGCACCGTGAAGCGGCCGCACGATACTCGGCGGCCGCGCGCGAACAGCGGGCCGCTGCGGAGCATCACCGCGCGGCGGCGACGGAAGAGGATTCTCGAATGCTGGCCCCGCACGAACCCCATTGAGGATTACGCGCTTCGCCGCGCACCTCGTACTGAGGTGGATCAATACGAACTGGGCGGGTGAGCGTTAAGTGGGCGCGGTGAATTCCCCGCTTGCGCGTGCCTGTGGAGTCCTCTGATGAAAAACCTGATGATCGCCGTGGCCAAGGGCGCACACGCGGTCATCACCGCCCGCGCGCCATCAGTTCAATTTGCTTGGCGGCGGTGCCGCCGCGCTACCCCAGTCAGCATAACCCCCACGTTTGAACCACTCCCGACAAGTTGCCGCCAACAGACAGCGCCATATTGGCTGAATCACGACACGCCCCAATGTGGCCCTCCGCCGCAAACGAGAAATATGTTAGCGTTAGCTTTTCAGAACCGTCGCAGTTAAGCGACTTGACCTTGCATGAGCGGGAGCCGATCAGATCGTGGATGCGACTGACGACTCCATGGGCCTGGGCGCCACTCGCCGCATGCATCCTGATTGCCGGCGCCGGCGCGACCTCAACCCTTAATCTCATCCCCGATCTGGCCAGGGACGGGCCGATCGAAGGGCTGAAACCCGGAGAGTATCTATGGGCGCCGGACCTCGCGCCTTCGGGACCAGTCACCGTCATCATCAGCCTCAAGACGCAACGCGCCTATGTTTATCGCAACGGCGTGCCGATCGGCGTTTCGACGGTTTCCACGGGCAAGCGCGGTCACGCCACGCCGACCGGCGTGTTCACCATCCTGCAGAAGCAGATTGAACATAAGTCCAGCCTCTACAACGACGCGCCTATGCCGTTCATGCAGCGACTGACGTGGACCGGGGTCGCGATGCACGCGGGTCACCTGCCCGGCTATCCCGCGTCTCATGGCTGCGTTCGATTGCCGAAGGCGTTCGCGGAAAAACTCTATGACATTACCAAAGTCGGTCTGACAGTGGTCATCACCGACGAGGCGCTCGTTCCGGAAGTCGCGCCCTCGCCACTATTGCTCGACACGGCGCCGACGGATGGTTCTCAGGCCTCTGGCGCTTTCAGCTGGACACCCGAGAAATCCACCTCCGGACCTATATCGATCGTGGTCAGCGGGCGCGATCGGCGAATGGTTGTCCTGCGCAACGGAGTCGTGATCGGCTCCAGCGGCATTCTGATTGACGACCCGGTCACAGCCACGGAGGCGTTCACGCTTCGCGCGATTGATGGCGCCGGGTTTCACTGGTTGCGTCTGCCGTTACCGGGGCAGATCCAACCGAAGGCTGGCGACATGACGGCGGAAGAGCGCGCGCGCGCGCACCTTCCCGAAGCCTTTCGCCGGGACGTCGGCGGCATCCTTACGCCGGGAACCACGCTTCTCATCACCCGCGATTCGATGCGAACGAGTGGTGTGGGAACTCGGCTCATAGTGATAGAGAGCCGGACGAAATAGGTCGCCGACGAATTTGCACCGCCTTCAGCTCCGGATTGAGATAAGGGAATTCACATGATCAATCCTGTTTCCCGCCGAGCCCTGCTCGAGATGGGCCTCGCGACGGGTGCAGCCTTGTCGGCCGGGTCGTCCGCATGGGCGACGCCGAACCAAGACGCGCTGAACGCCGAGCTCGTCGCGCGGGCGCGCGCTGCGCTTCGCAGCCACGGCGATCAACTGTCATTCACCGATCGCATGGGGATCGTGGATTTTGCCAGCCCGTCGCGCGCGACGCGCTTTTACATCGTCGATTTGGTCGACGGTCGCTTCACAAGCCACCTCGTCGCCCATGGTCGCGGCTCCGACCCCGCGCACACTGGTTGGGTGACGCGTTTCTCGAACGAGTCGGGATCCTTCGCATCGTCAGCCGGATCCTATGTCACCCGGGGCCTCTATGTCGGGGGCCACGGCCGCTCGATGCGGCTGGCGGGGCTCGATCCGGCCAACAGCAACGCGGAAAGTCGCGCCCTTGTGATCCACGCGGCCTGGTACGTCTCGCCCGAAGCGGCACGCGCTACTGGCAAGATCGGCCGCAGCGAGGGTTGCTTTGCCGTGTCGACCGACAGCCTTGAAGGGGTGCTGGATCGGCTCGGTCCCGGCAGGTTGCTGTATGCTGGTGATCTGGAGCACCGACCACGAGGTCCCACGTTAGTTTGATAACGGCGACGGCGCTGTCAGCCACTAAAGGGATCGCCGATCCGGCGGCGCCGGTTCGATAGCGGACTCCGTGCAGACCTCATGCTGGGCCGCCAACGTCTCACGCCTGTCTGATCCTCGCGAATTCTGCCGACCTAGCCGTGTGGTCCCGGAATGACATGGTGCGGGTTGATCTTGAAGATTGTCGGTTCTTTCGTCCAGGCGTCGCAGATGGCCTGGCAGGGGGATCGTCATCGGCGGCGGGGAAGAGGTACATTCGCCGAGCGCCGATCTTGCAGACTATTTCATCAAGATGCCAGCGACCCGTTGGCGGCGTCCGGCGCCGACGCAAGTTCGCCGCGATCAACGGGCCGAACTTGGTCGCCGAGCAACGAACGCACTCGCGGCGGACCTCGATGCCTCGCTGAGCAAGCAGCTCTTCGACATTTCGGACGCTGAGCGTGAAACGAAAATAGAGCCAGACCGCGTAGCGATTGACGTCCGGCGGGAACCAGTGACGCTTACACGATATAAACCGCGCGCATTTGCGAGCGGGGAATTTTTTCGCCCTGCGAATTCGCAACCGCGGACTTGAAGAACGCGCTTTTGTTCGTCCCAAGCGCCAGCGATATCCGCGTGATGCTCGCCGGCCTCGGTGAAGGCGACCCTCTGGCCACCGCCCGGTTGATTTGCCTCAAGGCGGAAGCCGCCAGTTTGATCCAACTTAGCAACTTCGACGCTGAATGAATTGTTTTGCGAGCCACAAGGGTAGCCAATTGAGATGTCGCCAATGCACACGTTCAAGGTCGTCAAGGAACCCTATGGCTGGGCCGTCTGCATTGACCACGGCATGAGCACTCCATTCTGGTCTCGTGCGACCGCCATTCAGGAAGCCGACTGCCTCTGCTCGGCGATCCGCGGCCATGGGGAAGCCGCCGAAGTGGTGATCGAGGAGATTGACTCCTCCGACATGCTTGTAACTGCCGCCAAGGTCGGCGCCCGGCGACTGACTATGCTACTGAAATCCTGGCCGCCGGCCGGAAATGATTGCAGTATCTGATGGATGATCTGGGTCGCCGTCCCGCCACAGGGATTTTCAAATTCGCCAAACTTCGCCCGGTGCAGCCTAAGGCATGCCGGTTCTTGCCGCGTCTTGCGCCGTGGGACGGCCTCGCCCATCCGAAATACCTGATCGGTGGCTTTGTCGAGCGCTTCGAGGAGGCGCGGTCGGTCGGCGCTGACGCGATCGGCCGCGGAGTTGGCCCGGCAATAGGAGGCGGACCTCATCGTCGTGGCCGCCTATGGCTTAAACCGCGTGTGCAAGTGGGTGCTTGGTGGCGTGGCCCGCGATCTTCTGCTGCGCGCGGACCGTTGCGCGCTCGTATCGCACTGACGGCGACTGCGGCGCGAGGCGCAAGTATACTATGCACGCAATGGTGTTAAAGGCGCTTGGCGCCGCTCTTGAATGGACCGAGCTGGCCGACCGGTCCCCCGGACCGGGCGAAATTCGGGTGACGGTGGGCGCGTGCGGCGTCTGCCGCACCGACCTGCATGTCCTTGATGGCGACCTGCCCGATCCTCGCTTTCCCATCATCCCTGGCCACGAGATCGTCGGCCGGATCGACGCCGTCGGCTCCGGCGTCGAGGGGCTGCGGGTGGGCGAGCGAGTCGGGATTCCGTGGCTCGGCCACACCTGCGGCGTCTGCCCCTATTGCCTGGGCGAGCAAGAAAATCTTTGCGATAGGCCACTGTTCACCGGCTACACGCGCGACGGTGGATTTGCGACCGCGACGGTCGCCGATGCCCGTTTTGCCTTCCCGCTTGGGGAGGGCGACGACGACGTGGCGCTCGCTCCTCTGTTGTGCGCCGGCCTGATCGGCTGGCGTTCGCTGGTGATCGCCGGCGAAGGCGGAAAGGTGGGTCTCTATGGCTTTGGAGCGGCCGGCCACATCGTGGCCCAGGTCGCCGCGTCGCAGGGCCGTTCGGTGTTCGCGTTTACCCGGCCGGGAGATTTTTCCACCCAAGCCTTCGCCCGGCGCCTCGGCGCGACGTGGGCGGGCGGATCAGACGAGATGCCACCCGAGCCGCTCGACGCCGCGATCATCTATGCGACCGTTGGCGATCTCGTACCTCTGGCTCTGACGGCGGTCCGCAAGGGCGGTCGCGTCGTTTGCGCGGGCATCCACATGAGCGACATCCCAAGCTTCCCATATCGGCTTCTATGGGAAGAGCGGCAGCTGGTCTCGGTGGCCAATCTTACGCGCCAAGACGGCATTGATTTTCTGCGCGTGGCCGAGGAGATCGGCATAGTCACACAGACCACGCCCTATCCGCTCAACAAGGCAAACCAGGCCCTCGCCGACCTTCGCGCCGGCAGGTTCGAAGGCGCCGCTGTTCTCGTGCCCTGAGTAGAGAGTGAGAGCTTTCGTGGAAATATTTTCAGCCCCCGCTTTGATCGAGAAAGGCTTGGATCGAGTCCTCGACACCTGGCTCCGGGGCGGCGCCGGCGCGAGTGTTCCGTGCGAGCGGGTTATCGAGACCTCTATCTCTTGGGTTTTTTTATTCAGGGATCGGGCGCTCAAGATCAAGAAGCCGGTCAATCTGGGGTTTCTCGATTTCACGACGCTGAGGAAGCGTCATTGGGCGGCGGAGCGCGAACTCACCTTCAACCGGCTGACCGCGCCCGACATTTACCGGTCCGTGCGCTCAATCTGTCGTGATGGCGCCGCGGGATTTGTCCTGGACGGCGTCGGTGAGCTGGTTGAGTGGGCGCTGGAGATGCGCCGGTTCGACGAGACCGCCGTGTTGTCACAGCGCCCCCAGGCGATCGACGGCGACTTTGCCGAGGCGATGGGTCGCATGATCGCGCAATTCCATATCCGAGCAAGCCCGGGCTCAGCGGGTGGCGGCGCCGCCGGCCTGGTGTCTGTCCTAAGGTCCAATGCACAACATCTGCGAGCGCTCTCAAGTTCTCTCGGTATCGACGCCGTTGAGCGTCTTATCGCGGCGACGACGGCCGCGTTCGAGAGTGTCTCGGTGCTCCTGGATCGTCGGGCTGCCGAAGGCTTCGTTCGATGCTGTCATGGCGATCTTCATCTTGGTAATATCCTCATGGAAAACGGCGCGGCGGTACTATTCGATTGCGTCGAGTTCAACGATGCGTTCCGCGAAATCGATGTCCTGTATGACCTCGCCTTTCTCCTGATGGACCTCGATTTCAGGAATAATAGGCTGGCGGCGAACAGGGTCTTGAATGGGTGGCTTGATGAGGCCGCCCGTGGTTTCGACACTTCTTTTTGGGAGGGCCTAGCGGCTTTGCCGCTGTTCCAATCCGTTCGAGCCGCAGTCCGCGCCCACGTGAACGGTCGCGAAAACAATCTCACGGCGGCGCGGCGCTATCTTGCGAGGGCCGAGAGTTACCTTCACCCCTCTCGTTCCGCCCTGGTTTCCGTCGGGGGTGTCTCAGGCTCGGGAAAATCGACGATTGCTCGGGTATTGGCGCCGAGGCTGCGCGGCCCCGCAGGGGCGATCATCTTGCGCTCCGATGAGGTTCGCAAACGGCTGTGGGCGCGCGATCCTACCGAAAAGCTCCCCCTGGAAGCCTACGCGCCTGAATCGAATTCGGCAGTTTATGTCGAGATGCTTCAGATCGCCAGGAAATGCCTCGGCGCGGGGTGCACCGTCGTGGCCGATGCCGTGTTTCTGCGTCCCGACGAGCGGGACAGGGCTGAGCAGGTCGCCGCGGACGAGGGTGCGAGGTTCGAAGGTATCTGGCTCGAAGCACCGCCAGAAGTTCTACGGGAACGATTGGCGCGTCGGAAGAATGATGCTTCAGACGCCGACGCCAAGGTGCTCAGCATGCAGCTGACCCAGGATCCCGGTCCGATCCGGTGGCGACGGTCCGTGTCCGTCGACGCGCGGGCCACGATTGAAGATATTGAGGGACGTTTGGGCGTACCGAAGCCCAGGACATGATCCGCAGACTGACGTGGCTGCACCCGCCTCGGGAAACCCGACGTTTGGGGATCCGAAACTTCACATCCCAGCGTTGCCGCCCTTGAGCTGCATCACAATCGATTGGACCGGTTTGTCCGCGCGTTTCCTGATCCGTTGCGACGGGCGCGGGGGCTGCAAATCATCGTTGCAGAGGTTGACCTTCAGAAGGGCGTTGCTCACCAGGATGTTTCAGAAGCATTGGATTTAGTGCCGGCCGAACCCCTGAAAGCGGCTTCCCCTCGTCCCCAAACGGCGCAGCGGCCCACAACCGGCGAACCGGCGGTTGACCTGCATCAAGACGCGTTACGTCGAATGGGTACATGTTTGTCCCAAACAGTTGAAAGATTCGCCATGCCGCGCGTCGATAGCACCCGTCCAAGCATCCTAATCGTGGAAGACGACCATTCTTTGCTGAGCGCCCTTACTTTCGCCCTGGAAACGGAAGGCTTTGATGTGCGCCCCTACCACGACGGCGACAGCCTACTGGCGGAAACGCGTCGCACCGAAGTCGATTGCCTCGTGATCGATCTGAAGTTGCCAGGAATGGACGGGCTTTCGCTCCTCGCGACTCTGCGCGAGAAAAACGTCCGCGCGCCAGCTATTCTTATCACCAGCCATCCAAACCGACGGTGCGAGACCGGAGCGCGAGCGGCGGGCGTGGAGATCGTCGAAAAGCCGCTTCTCGACGGAGCGCTCGGTCACGCGATCGAGCGGGCCGTCAATAGCGCCAATCATAGCCGTTCGCCCGAGGCCTAGGCGGCGCCAGCCGTCATGGCCATCCGCACAAGCTCGGCGAGGCTTTTTGCCTGGGTCTTGGTCATCAAATGCGCCCGGTAGATTTCCACGGTGCGCCTGCTGATTCCAAGTTCGTAGGCGATCACCTTGTTGGCCTTTCCCGCCAACAGACCTTCCATGACCTGCCGTTCGCGTGGCGAAAGCGCGGCTAGTCGCCGGACCGACGCCGCCTCATCGGCGCGACGCTCGTCGGCATCGGAACGCTTGGCGAGCGCCCGCGCGATAGCGCCGAGAATGATGTCGGCGTCGAACGGCTTTTCGATGAACTCGGTTACGCCCGCCTTCATGGCCTCCACCGCCAGAGGAACGTCACCATGGCCGGTGATCACGATAACGGGCAGATCAACCCCCATCACGTTCAAACGTTTCACCAATTCCAATCCATCGATGTCGGGCATGCGCACGTCGGTGACGATGCAGCCGCGCGCTTCGGCGGCGATCTCCAGAAAGGTCGCGGCAGAGTCGTAGGACACCGCGGCCAGGTCGGCCGTGGACAGCAGAAATTCCAATGACTCGCGAGCGGCGGCGTCGTCATCGATGATATGCACTTGAGCTTCGCTCATTCCTCAGGCGCCTCTGCCACGGTCGGCAGGGTGAAGCCAAACGTCGCTCCGCTGCCGGGATTCGACTCGGCCCAGATCGCTCCGCCGTGAGCTTCCACGATCGTTCGGCAGATCGAAAGCCCCACCCCCATGCCGTCTTTCTTGGTGGTCATGAACGGTTCAAACAAACGCTCGCGATTGTCTTCGTCGATTCCCGAGCCGCTGTCGGACACTCGGACAACCGTGAGGCCGTTGCCGTGGGGACCGGTTCGAACCACAAGCTCACGGCGCTCGGCGTTGCGCATGGCGTCCATGGCGTTGCGCAGCAGGTTGATAATCACCTGTTCGATCTGCACGCGGTCGGCTACAACGCGATCCGACCCGGGGTCGAGGTGCAAAGTCACATGCACGCGCAATTCCTTGGCCCCGACAAGCGCCAACGCGGTCGCTTCCTCGATCAGCTTCGCCAAGCTCTCGGTTCGTCGCTCGGTCTCGCCTCGGCCCATGAAGTCCCGAAGCCGCCGGATAACTTCACCGGCGCGGAGCGCTTGGTCGGCCGCTTTGTCCAGCGCGTCATCCAGACGGGTCCGATCAGCGGGGTCGCCCTTGTCGAGAAGCCGCCGTGCGCCGCGCAAATAATTGGCGATGGCCGACAGAGGTTGATTCAACTCATGTGCGAGCGCGGAGGCCATCTCGCCCATGGCGGTGACGCGCGATGAATGCACGAGCTCGGCCTGAAGCTCCTGCAAGCGCGCCTCCGTGCCCTGCCGTTCGGTAAGATCGCGAACGAAACCGGTGAAGAACCGGCGATCATTGACCAGCGCCTCGCCAACCGACAACTCCATGGGGAAGGTGGAGCCATCCCGCCTCTGTCCCACCACAACTCGCCCGATTCCGATAATCCGCCGCTCGCCAGTGGTCAGGTATCGCAGGAGATAACTGTCGTGTGCCTCGCGGTACGGCGGCGGCATGAGCAAATTGACGTTGCGGCCGACGACTTCCCTCGAGGTCCATCCGAACAGGCGTTCGGCGGTGGCGCTGAAGGACTGCATCAGCCCGGCCTCATCGATGACGACCATGGCGTCCGGCACGGTGTCCAAAATAGATTGTAGGTGAATCTCGCGCTCCCGTAGGCGACCAACAGCACTGTTGGTTCCGCGTCGGCTATTCGCCAGCCACCCTCCACGCGCGGAAATGCCGATCCCAACCAGGGCGAACAGGGCGGCACTCGCCGTGTCGATGCCGCCCAGACCGGTCTGATGCTGGATGAGCACGGCGGTGGCGAGGCAAAAGGCGGTTGCGACCAATCCAGGGCCCAGCCCGCCCAGGGTCGAAGTAACCAGGACCGCCGGCACGAACGCCAGGAAGATCGACCGTCCCCCCAGAACCGGCGCTAGACCCAGCCACGCTCCGGTGCTGACGGCGACGGCGGCGATAGTGACCAGACAGCTCACCGCCCAACTTCTGACTTTGACTGCTACATCCGTGCGGCGGGCCAGCCCCGGTTTCGGCGATCCCACCCGTAGTCCCCCTTAGGCTATCGACCCGAATGCTCCCCCAATTGACGCATTCCCTAAGACTATTCAGGACGCGGCTAAATT
Source organism: Caulobacteraceae bacterium (assembly GCA_043740995.1). Classification (GTDB taxonomy): domain Bacteria; phylum Pseudomonadota; class Alphaproteobacteria; order Caulobacterales; family Caulobacteraceae; genus Acaudatibacter. The sequence goes on from JAYUBD010000543.1 coordinate 10,465, forward strand.
CGCCGAAAAGGGTTACCATGACCTATGCCCCCATTCTCCTCCACGTCAATGCCGACGACGAGGGACGACCCAGGTCGGACCGGGCAGCCGATCTCGCCAAGGATTCCGACGCCACCTTGATCGGTCACGGCGCGGAGATGGTCCCGCTGCCGGTTTCTGGTCACGGTCTTTTCGTGATCCACGACGGCTGCTTCCAGATCGTGCGTGAAACCCTAGAGGCAAACCTCGAAAGGGCACGCAAAAACGTTGTCAGACTAATGGCGGGCGGCGATGGCTCTACCCTCCGGCGCCCGGGTTTTCGGGTAGCCGGCAGGGTTCGCACAGGGCGGCACAACCCACGGAGACCACCAACAGCATCATGAACGTTGGGCCTAAAACCTAACGCCGGGTTAGTCTGACAGCGCCGCCATGTTCCATAAGGTCGCCCGCCACGGCCTTGTGCTATGTCAAAGCGGCGCGGTAGCGCAAAGTGAAAGGTCGGCAGGCCATGACCGTTCGCAACCTCGACGCCCTCTTCCATCCCCGGGCCATCGCGCTGATCGGCGCCAGCAACCGGCCTGGGGCCGTGGGCCAGGTGCTGGCGCGCAATCTGCTGGAGAGCGGCTTCGCGGGACCGGTGATGCCCGTCAACCCGCACGATCAGGCGGTCCGTTCGGCGCTGGCGTACGACAGCATCGCCCACTTGCCCTGCGCGCCGGACCTGGCGGTGATAGCCACGCCGGCCGAGAGTATCCCGGGTCTCATCGCCGAGCTTGGCGCGCGCGGTTGCCGTGCCGCGGTCGTGATCAGCGCGGGGTTCGAAGGCGCGCAAGGCGCAAGCCTGCGGCAGGCCGCGCTCGACGCGGCCCGGCCCCATCTCGTCAGGATTGTCGGGCCGAACTGCCTGGGGGTCATCTGCCCGGCCAGCGGCGTCAATGCGAGCTTCGCCCACCTGATGCCGGTGGCCGGTGGACTGGCGCTGGTGTCGCAGTCTGGGGCGATCGCCGCGGCGGCGTTGGACTGGGCGCACGGCCGCGGCCTGGGATTTTCCAAGATCATCACGGTGGGGGATGCCCTGGACGTAGATGTGGGTGACCTGTTGGACTACCTGGCGCTCGACTCCGACACCCGCGCCATCCTGCTCTACGTCGAGAGCGTCACAGCGGCGCGAAAGTTCATGAGCGCGGCGCGCATCGCGGCTCGGGCCAAGCCGGTGATCGTCCTCAAGGCGGGCCGCAGCAGCGCCGGCGCCAAAGCCGCCTTTTCGCACACCGGGGCGCTCGCCGGCGCTGATGCGGTCTACGACGCTGCGTTCCGCCGCGCCGGCATGCTGCGAGTCTTCGAACTACGCGAAGTGTTCGAGGCGGCCGAGACCCTGGGCGCCGGGCTCTCGGTGACAGGCGACCGCCTGGCGATTCTGACCAATGGCGGCGGCGCAGGTGTCCTGGCCGTCGACGCTCTGGAGGCTCGCGGCGGTCGGCTCTCCGACCTGTCGCCGGCGACCTTGGAGAAGCTGGGTGCAATCGCCCCGCGCAACTGGTCGCGGCGAAACCCGGTGGACATCCTGGGCGACGCGCCGGCGGCGCTCTACGAGTCGACTCTGTCGATCCTGGCGCAGGCGCCGGAGGTCGACGCCCTCCTGGTGATGAACTGTCCCGTTGCGGTCACCGACAGCACGGCCGTCGCCCACGCGGTCCTGCGCGGCGCGCCACAAGGCCCGCATCGCAAGCCGATAATCACCTGCTGGCTGGGCGACACAACGGTCGCCGAGGGCCGGCGCCTGCTCGCCGGGGCAGGCCTACCCTCTTCCG
>JAYUBD010000544.1:0-12247 GCA_043740995.1 Caulobacteraceae bacterium
CCTTGATCGCTGCGCGGGCCGAGCGACGGGCGCGGATCGTTCCGAAACCCAGAAGGAAGGCATCGCCGGCGCCGGATGTGGCGCCGAAGATGAGCGCGATGCCTGGAGCTGAGCCGGCCAACACGGGCGACCTGGTTGAGAGGATGGTTCGGCGGGCAAGTACGGGGATCTCGATAGAGCAGGCCCGCGCACAGCTAGTCGATCTCAGGGAGAGAACCATCAAGGCGGCGTTCCCTGACGCCGACCCGATGCGCGGCTTTCTGCGGAAGACAATGCTGGACGAATTGCTACGCAAGCGGCCAACCGACCTTGATGAATTCCGACAAATGATTCCTCTGGATCTGCGCGAGAGAACGGACGCAGAGCAGGTCAAGGCCTTTCAAGAGCAGGTATTTGAGATACTGGGTAATTTGGGGTTTTAAGTTCCTATGTGTTTAGTCGGGGGAATTGATGGGCAGGATCGAATGTGATTGCCGTCGAGTTTTTGCCAGTGGCATCAAATTTCGAACAGACCGTGGTCAGCGCTCGATCGAAAGCTGGTGACCTCCGAGGGTCGCGAGCGATAGTGCGATGGAGATGACGACCTTCAAATTTCTGCACGCAGCAGACATCCATCTCGATAGCCCGCTTCGGGGCTTGTCGCGCTATGAGGGCGTGCCTGCGGACGAAATCCGCATTGCGACGCGCACCGCGCTCAGCAACCTCGTAGATGCCGCGATCGAGGAGCGCGTGGCATTCGTCGTCATTGCCGGGGACATTTACGATGGCGATTGGCAGCATTTCGGCACGGGTCTCTTTTTCTGTGCTGCGATGGGAAAGCTTGAAAAGGCCGGCATCGAGGTTTTCCTGCTTTTTGGCAATCACGACGCGGAGTCGGTCCAGACCAAGAAACTGCCTCTGCCGAAGAACGTCCACGCGTTCGGCACGGACAAGCCGGACACCTTCACCCACGAGCCCACTGCAACCGCCCTGCATGGGTGGAGCTATAAGATCAAGGACACGCGGACCAACCTGGCTGCCGCGTATCCGGCTGCGCTGCCCAACCATCTCAATATCGGCGTCCTGCACACTGCGCTTACGGGCGGGCGCCCGCCGCATGCTCCCTACGCACCGTGCACCCCGGCGGAGTTGTCGGCCAAGGGATATAGCTATTGGGCGCTTGGGCATGTGCATGTTTTCGAGGTGGTCTCGCAAAGCCCCTACGTCGTGTTTCCGGGAAACCTCCAGGGGCGCAATATTCGTGAGTGCGGGGCCAAGGGTGCCGTCATTGTCACCGTCGAAGACGGCGCAATCATCGAGCCTCCGCGTCCGATTGCGCTCGATGCTGTGCGCTGGGCGCGCGTCGGGGTCGACATTGGAAACCTGGAGAATGATCGCGACATCCAAAGCCGTGCGCGCGACGGGCTGACCGATGCGTTCGCAGCTTCTGACGGGCGTCCGCTCGTGGCGAGAGTGACTCTGTCGGGACGCACCGCGATGCATGGCGATCTGTCCCGGCGGCGGCAGCAATTGCGCGAGGACATTCGCGGAATTGCGATCGCGATCTCGGATCAGCTTTGGATTGAAAAGGTGGTCCTCGATACCCAAGCGCTGGCGGCGCAAGTATCTGGCACGGCGAGCGCGCTTGAGGAGCTCGGCGCTTTGCTCGCGTCCGGGGGACAGGATGCGGCGCTGACCAGCGCATTTAAGGCGGAGATGGATGAGTTTCTCGCCAAGGTTCCGCCGGACCTCGGCGGCGAAGACGATCTGCTGACTCGTCTGCGTGGTGGGGTGGCCGCCGAGCTGCTTGAGGATGCCGGGGTTGTTCTCCAGTCGCAGCTCAGTCATGAGGCCGACTGATGCGCCTCAGCGAACTCAGCCTCCTCAAATACGGACGTTTCGATGGCTGGGACCTGCGGTTTCCGTCGCAGACGCCGGACCTCCAGATCATCTTCGGGCCGAATGAGGCCGGCAAATCGACCACGATGTCGGCGATCTCGGACCTGCTGTTCGGCTTCCCGCACGTCACGACATTCGACTTCCGGCACGACAAACAGTTGCTCCGCGTTGGGGCCGTGATTGAGGCGGATGGCGAACCGTTCGCCTTCCGGCGCAAAAAGGGCCGCGTCGGAACGCTGCTCGATGACGAGGAACGCGTCCTCGATGAGGGGCGACTGACAGCGCTGCTTGCGGGGTACACGGCGGATAGCTTCCAGCGCATGTTCAGTCTCGACCACGAACGGCTACGCCAGGGCGGGGAAGCGATCCTTCAGGCTCAGGACGACATAGGCCAGGCGATATTTGCCGCCGGGTCCGGTCTGGTCGGCGTCGCTCGATTGCTTGACACGCTGGAGGTGGACGCCAAGTCCATCTGGACGAAGCGCGCCGGCAACACCTCCTACCACCTCGCCCAAAAGGCCTTCGAGGATGCGAAGAGCCGATTGAGGGCGGCGCAAATGAAGCCCGCCGCGTGGGACGATACCCGGCTCAATCTCGTGCGGCTGGACGAGAAGCTGACCGAGCTGCGCAAGACCCGAACGGGTCTGGATTCTGAGCGTGAAAAAATTGAGCGGTATCGCCGCGTGCTACCGCCTGCGGCGCTCTATCGACAGGCCTTGAAGGAATTAGACGCGCTGGGCGACGTCGCGACCCTGCCGGCCGATGCAGCCGAGATTCAGCAGGAGGCTCTGGCGGCGCTTTCCACGGCCAAAACGCAGGCGGAACTCGCGGACAAGCAGGCGGAGGACCTGCGCGGCGCGCTCGATAAGCTAGTCGTGAATACGGCCTTGCTGGATCGGTCAACCGAGATCGATGCGCTTCGCGAGGCGAAGGGAGCTGTCGACCGGGCGCTGTTGCAATTGCCGCGTCGCCATACCGAACTGACGACGCGCAACACGCGCCTTGGGGAGTTGCAGCGTGAGATCGGCTGGCCGCAGGAGCCCGCCCTATCAGCCAAGGACCGCCTGCCGCAGCGTGTAAGGCTGGCAGATGCGCGGTCGCTCCTGGAGGAGCGTAATGGGCTCGACCGACTGCTGGTGTCAGCGGAGGAAGAGTATGCCGACCGCAGGGAGGATCTGGACGATTTCGAGCGCCAGCGCGCCATTTTGCCCGCCGCGCGCGACGTAACGGCGCTGGGCGAAGCATTGCGCTATGCACGCGGTCGCGGCGATCTTGATGCTTCGGTCGCCACTGCCAAGCGCGATGCCGACCGAAAAGGCGAGGCTGTGGACATTATCTTGGCACAACTGGCTCCATACGCTGGCGATGTCGCGGCGCTTCGCAAGCTTGCCCTACCGGACGAGCGTGAAATCGCAGGCGCGACGACCGAGCTGTCTTTGGCCGAAGAGGCACTTGCACAAGCCGGCCGTGATCTGCGTAGTGCCCAGAACCGCCTGGCTGAGGTCATGCTCCAACGCGACCAACTGGTGCGCGACGAGCACGCGGTGTCGTTCGATGAGGTGACGGGCGCTCGCTCGGAGAGGGACGCCACCTGGGGCGAGTTGCGCGCCCATGTCGTGGGTGGCGCGCCGCTCCCTGACGCCAAAGCCTCGTCTGATCGTTTTGAAGTCCAGTCCGCCGCAGCCGATGAGGTTTCGGACCAGCGGTTCTTTGCGGCGGCACAGTCGGGACGTTTGGCTGCGACGGAAGAGGAGCTCGAGCGCATCGCGCTGGCTATCTCGCAGCACGAGGATCAGGTAGTCACGGCGCAAGCCGAGGTCGATCGCGTCACCGCAAGCTGGCGCGCGGCCCTCGCCCCATGCGGTCTGGATGTTACGCCACGGGTGTTTGCGACCTGGGCCGGCCGACGTGATCGTGTGCTGGAGGCTGCAACGGCTGCGACTGAGGCGACGGTGGCGTTAGACACCGCGACTTCGCTGCGCACCGAAACCGCGTTTGTGCTTTCGACCGCATTGCAGAGCGCTGGCGCGGGCGTACCGGCTGGGGCCGGCGCCTATGGATTGTTGCTCCAGACGGCGGAGAGTCTTCACACGGCTGAGAGCGCGGCGGCCAAGCGCCATGCTGAGCTACAGACGCAGACCGCCACAGCGACCGCGGCATTGGCACGAGCCGAGACAAAGCGCACCGACGCTCGTCAGGGCGTAGCGGATTGGGAGAGCAAGTGGTCGTCTACCGTGACGGCGGTCGGCCTCGATCCAGCCGCCACCGTCGCTGTGATCCGGGCGAGGCTGGACCTCCTTGAAGAAACGCGCGGCGAGATCGAGGCGATCCTCGAACTCCAGCATCGGGCGACGACGATGCAGGAGGATATCGACAACTTTGATCGTCAGGTTCGCACGCTTGCGGCGGAGTGCGGCGTGGCGGACCTATCGGGCTCTGCGGCCGATCTATTGATCGGGCTCGCGCGGGATGCCGGTGACGCGACAACCCTGGCCGAACGAAAGGCCGGGCTTGAGCAACAGGTTTCGACAGCGGAGGATCAGTTGAAGCGAGCCAAAGAGGCCGGCGAACTCGCGAAAGCGGGGCTCCGGCCGCTCATGGATGCAGCGCATACCGAGGGCAATGAGGCCCTTGGTATTGCCATAGCGCGCGCGGACAAAGCGCGGACGCTGCGAGAGGAGCTTGATCGCTTGGAGGATGAAATCGTCAAAGCCGGCGGCGGCCCTCTGCTGGACGCCCTGCTGGATGAAGTGCGCGAAGCCGATGGCGACGCGCTGAAGGTGCAGTCCGGGGATTTGCAGGAATCGATCCGGTCCCTCTCCGACGAAATCGAGGCAAAGGCCGTCGAACGCGCCACCGTTCAGGCGGAGTTTGTCCGCTTTGATGATGGGCCGGATGCAGCGATTGCGGCGGCGGACATGGAACAGGCGAAGGCCGAAATGGCTGCCCAGGCCGAAACCTATGTCCGCAAACGCGCTGAGGTGAACCTGCTGCGGTGGGCGATCGATCGCTACCGCGCCGAAAAACAGACCCCGTTGCTCAAGCGCGCCTCCGCGCTATTCTCGATCCTGACGCGCCGCAATTACGTCAGCCTTCTGGTGGATGCCGAGGGCAGCAAGGCGCGCCTATCAGGGCTCGACAGCACTGACGCAGTTGTACCGGTCGATGTTATGAGCGACGGAACGGTCGATCAACTGTTTCTGGCACTGCGGCTAGCGGCGGTGGAGGACGCTGTGGCAGGCGGCGCGAAGCTGCCATTTCTGGCTGACGACCTCTTCATCAATTACGACGACGAGCGCGCGCAGGTAGGTTTCGAGGTGTTGGCGGAGCTGGCCAAGTCAACGCAGGTACTGTTCTTTACCCATCACCGCCATCTGCTGGACGTAGCGGATAAAGCGGTCGGGTTGGCCAAGGCGGCGGTTTGCGAGCTAGCCTGACGATTGGAGGCGGGGAATGCCCGAGACAACCGAAGTTGTGAACTCGGCGGGATTAATCCTAGCACGATTTCTCAAATATGGCCCATCGTCACCAACCCACGCTTCGGAGATGGCGGACGCCATTTTCGATACCATTGACCCAATAATACCACGACCGACCGACGTCTCTACCGCATCTTGTTCGTCGCTTGCCATCCGGCGCCACCACCCTAGGCTGTTCTGCGGGGGAAACCATGCAACTGCTTCAGGCGAAGATCTGCAATTTCCGTTCGCTGCGCGATGTAACCGTCGACTTCGGGCTGCACACCGCCTTCATCGGCGGAAACGGCGCGGGCAAGTCTAGCATCCTGAAGGCGCTTGAGAAATTCTATGGATCGAGCGGCAAATTGGAGCCCGATGACTTTTATGGTCGCGACGTTGGCTTACCCGTCGAGATCGAGCTCACCTTTGGCAATCTGACGCCGGAAGAAGTCGAGACGTTCCAGACCCGAGTGCGGGAGGGTCGTTTGACGGTGACGCGGGTGTTCGATGGCACGCAAGGGAGCGGCCGCTATCATGGTGTTGTCCCGTCCAACCCCGAATTCGCTCCTATCCGCGCGATCGCCCAAGCAACGCCGCGGCGTCAAGCCTATAGCACCCTGCGAGCTGAAAATCCGAAGTACGCCGACCTTGCGGCCGCCGCCAACGCCGACCAGGTCAGCGAAGGGATGCGGGCTTGGGAAGAAGCCCATCCCGAAGCGCTTGAGCTCGCGCGGGACGACGGGCAGTTCTTTGGGTTCCAGAATGCTGGGCGGGGCGCACTCCAGCGGTACACGAGCTTTGTGTTCATCCCGGCCGTGCGGGAAGCCGCCGCCGACGCCGCTGACGGAAAATCGACCGCCATCGGCCGGCTCCTACAGATCGTAGTTCGGAGCGCGATCCTGCAACGGCAGGACATGGCCGAGTTCCAGCAGCAGATGAACACGCGCTACCGCGAGCTGACCTCGCCGGAAAATATGCCCGAGCTTGGCGCTCTCGCGGGTCGGCTGACTACGGACCTGAAGGGGCTCTACGCCGATGCGGAGGTCGGGCTAACGTGGCAGGCCGGCGCCGACCTGCAGGTCCCCATGCCCAACGCCGACGTGACGCTCAGCGACGACGGCTTCGGAGGGCCGGTCGATCGTCAAGGTCATGGGCTGCAACGGGCGTTCATCTTCACTCTGCTCCAGAACCTCGCACGCGCAACCCAGCCGCAGGGCGAGCCGCAGGAGGCTCCCGCCGAAGGCCAGCCGCAGATACCCGAACAGCGGCCGCCGGCGCAAGCGCCGGGGCTTATCCTCGGCATCGAGGAACCGGAAGTCTACCAGCACCCAACCAAACAACGGCATTTCGCGACGGTTCTCAGGGGTCTAAGCAACGGGACACTTCCAGGCGCCGATGGTCGGACCCAAGTCGCTTTCGCGAGCCATTCGCCCTTGTTCGTCTCCATGGCGCACGTTGACGAAATTCGATTCGTGCGACGGGCTGACTGCGAGGATGGCGACTTCAAAGTGTGCGAGCTGAGGGCGCTGGATCTCGAGGAGGTCGCTCGTAAGCTCGCGGTCGCGTCACAACGGGCACCGGAGAGTTTTACCGCAGCCACCTTGGCGCCACGTCTTCACATCCTGGGCTCGGAGCTTTCCGAGGGCTTCTTCGCTGATGGCGTAGTGCTAGTGGAAGGACCAAGTGATCGGTCCGCTTTGATCGCGGCCGCGCTCGGCCTCGGTCTCAACTTCGAAAGTGCCGGAATCGCCGTCTTGCCGGTCGTAGGCAAGAACAACGTGGATCGGCCGCTCATGATCTTTCGGGAGCTGGGAATCCCAACTTACCCGGTCTGGGACTGCGACAAGGCAGACGACGCGGAAGCGAATCTGCGCCTCTTGCGCGCCGCAGATCCGCACTCGGACCATAAAGCCGCGCCACTCGAGACGACCGTGCATGCGCGCTATGCCCATTTCCAGGTGAACCTTGAGGTCTGCCTGAAAGCCGAAATCGGGCAGGCGCTCTACGACGAGGTTCTCGGGGCCGCTTGCGAGGAATTTGACGCGGAGCGTGGCCGTGATGCCCAGAAGAACCCCGAGATCATGAAGCGCACCCTTGCGCTGGCGAAAGAAAAGGGCGCTGTCAGCGGGACGCTTGAGGCGATCATCTGCGCAATTTGGACCGCCCTAAAGGGCATCGAGCTAGCGCCCGCATTATAGCACCGCTTTGGCAGAGCCCATTCTCATCAGCGGAGTATGTCTGCTCTCCATCACGTTCCCTGTTGCGCGAAAAGTCCGTAGCCGGAAAAGTCACCACACATAACGTCCTTTATGTGCGGCAACGGGGGACAAGTTTTCCGATAATGAGGTCTATCCGTCTTTCTGCGGCGCCTGTAGGTCGTCTCCTATGAAGATGCCGCATCTTTTTCGGTCGGAACGCGACATAGAGCTCGCTCGTGTCTCGTCGCGCCTTAACATCGCGCTGTTGATGTCATAGATGGCGCGTCTTGACTCGCGAGGGTTGGCGACATACATGCAGCATCTAAAGGCAAGATGTAGGAGCTGGCGATGACCGAGGTTTTGACCGTTCTGACGTTCAAGAGCGCCGAACACCTCTTGAGCGACGGGGGTACCCAGTCGTGGGCGATCAGCCGTCCGCGCGCGCTCGCCTGTTCCTACGTGGTGTGCGCTCGCCACCGGCAGGGGCCGTGGAAGCCGGAAGGAAGAGAGGCCCACAAGCATGCGTTCTTGGTCGGCCGGATCTCGGGCGTGGAGCCGTCGGGTGAGACCGCAGGGCGCTGGCGGGTCGAGTTCGACGAGTACGCCCTGGTCGACGGGCCGAAGCTCCCGCTTAATAGCGCCAGCCCCACCCAGTATTTCGACTCCCTCACGGCGCTCGGCATCGACGAGGCCGAGCTGGATTGGCAGCCCGTCACGCGCCAGCCGCCGGCTGCGGCGCCCGCAGCCGCCCCGCGCGAACCCGCGGCCCATCTCAGTGGCGCGGCCTCGGTCGGAAAGCCGCTGGAGACGCCGGCGGCGATCTTGATGTCGGCGAAGGCTCTGGTGGCCGCCCAGTTCGGCGTCGCGCCGGAGGCCGTGGAGATCAGCATCCGTTTCTAGGTCGGCGGCGCGCAGCGGCAGAGGCCGCCCGGCCGTCCGACCGCCTGAACGGACCGGGCCTGGCGACGTTTCGCTAACGTCGATACCTTCTGGGAGCCTGAGATGCCCGACTACGAGCTCTACTACTGGTCCGTCCCCTTCCGCGGCCAGTTCGTGCGGGCCGTCCTGGCCCATGCCGGCAAGACCTGGACCGAGGGCGGCGACGACGCGATCTCGGACCTTATGGGCGGGCCGGTGAAGGATATGCCGGTCCCGTTCATGGGGCCGCCGATGCTGATCGACAAAAAGGCGGACTTCGCGATCGCCCAGATGCCGGCCATCGTCCTCTATCTCTGCGAGACGCTGGATCTGCTGCCCGCTGACCCGAAGCTGCGCGCATTGACCATAAAGATCGTCAATGACGCCAATGACGTGATCGACGAGATCACCCAGGACGGCGGCCGCGAGATGTGGACCCAGAAGCGTTGGGATGAGTTTGTGCCGCGCCTGCAGAAGTGGATGTCGTTCTGGGAGGAGATCGGTCAACGCCATGGCCTGAAGGCCCACTCGGGCCTTCTGCTGGGCGGCAAAGCGCCGGGCGTCGCCGATGTGGTGACCGCCACCCTCTGGTCGACGATGGCCGACCGCTTTCCCAAGATCGAGGCGATCCTGAAGGACGCCGCGCCCATGACCGCCGCGCTCGTCGAGCGGGTCGCGAAGCTGCCGCCGCTCGCCAAGCTCGCCGTCAAGGCGAAGGAGGACTACGGCGACGCCTATTGCGGCGGTCAGATCGAGGCGTCGCTGCGCAAGGTGCTCGACGCCTGACGCCGGGGTGGGGAGGAGGGGCTGAAAGAGCTCTTGAAGGGCCTCGGCGAGTTTGTGTCTGAGCACGGCGACCACGCCATGTATATCCTGGGTGGTCTCCTGACCTAAGCGGGGGTCTAACCGGTGACGGCGACACTTGTGTGGCTCTTTGCGGCGATTTTAACCCGAAAATAACACGCGAGAAGCATTGTTATCGCGTGTTATTGGCCGAAAAACGTGCTATAGCCACGGCATGTCGAACAATCCGAAATCGCCCGGCGCCGCGCCGCTGGGCGCGCGGGCGGCGATGGCCCTCGCCAAATCCCAAGCCTACCAGGACGCCGCCGACGCGCCCGCTACCTTAAAAGCCTACGCGACGGACGTCGCCAACTATACCGACTGGTGCGAGACCAACGGCCTGACGGCGATGCCGGCCTCGCCCCAGGTCGTCGGGGCGTATTTGGCCGCCGCCGGCGAAGGCTACGCCGCGCCGACCTTGCGCCGAAGGGTCGCGGCGATCGCTCGCGCCTGCGGGGTCGCCGGCCATCCCCTGGACACCAAGCACCCGGCGATCCGCGAGACGCTCCGGGGCATCGCGCGAAAGCACGGCAGCGCGTCGCGGCGTTCGGCGGCTTTGACGACGACGGAAATCCGCAAGCTCTGCGGCGTCTGCGGCGCGGATCCTGCCGGCCGCCGCGACCGTGCCCTCCTCCTCCTGGCCTTCGCCGGCGCGCTGCGTCGATCGGAACTGGTCGCCTTGGACGTCGCGCACGTCGTTTGGACGGCCGACGGCCTGAGGATTCTGATCGAGCGCTCGAAAACCGACGAGCGCGGAGAAGGCGCCGAGCTGGCCGTCACGCGCGGGCGCGCCGAAGAGACCTGCCCGGTTGCAGCTCTGAGGTCTTGGCTCGAGGCGGCTCGGATTATGGCCGGTCCCCTCTTCCGGAAGATCAGCCGCGGCGGAACCGTCGGCGCGAACCGGCTGAGCGCCGACGCCGTGCGGCAGATTCTGCTGAAACGGGCCGCCATGGCCGGCATCAAAGGCACGCTCGCGGAACCTGTCAGCCCCCACGGCCTGCGGGCGGGATTCGTCACGACGGCCTATCGCAACGGCGTGCCCGACGAGGAGATCATGGGCCACACGCGACACAAGAGCCTCGCCACCATGCGCGGCTATGTTCGCCGCTCCAAGCTCAGCCAGATCAGTCCGTCCGGCAAGCTTGGCCTCTGAGCCCTTCTGGTTGACGGAGGGAAACGGGTCGCTTGGCTTGATCGATCCGCTCGCCCGAGACACAACGCTTCCAGACCTCGAGGCCACGGAGCCAAGCTTGCATAAGCCCCGTCGTTTTTTCGGTGACGGCACCCGTCCTCATGTCAAAGAGTTGCCTCTTCAGTCGGGCAGTGGCGCAGCGTCTAGTACTTGGTTCGGACAAGTGTGCCGTAACTGCCATAGCAGGTGTACCCAGCCTTATTCTTGTGGGGCCGCATGGTTCCGTCCTGGGTCTTTCGATCGAAGAGTTTGTGGCAAACCGTGCAGCGATAGACGTAAGTCGGCCCTGAACTCACCGCTAGGAATGCTGACGTGCGGCGGCTGGAGCTACGGATCGCGGGAAGGCCCGCGGCCCGCGATCTCGCCGGGATGGATTGAGGACCGGTGGGTGAAAGCTCAATTGGATAACGCGGTGAGAAGCTGCGCTGAGTTACAGTCACGCCAAGGATGTTCTGTACGGTATACCTGCGGGCTTGGCCGTCGTCGGCGCGAACCGCCATGAGCAGAACATCGCCGGCGCGGCTGCGCCGCAGGGAGTAAGCCTCAATGGCACGCGTCGCGCGAACGCCTTTCTGATCGCGATAGTCCAACTCGGCGCCCAGGCGGTTCGCCGCCGCGAACCGGATCGTCTCGATCAGCGATTGTCCGGGCGATCCTGCTGGTAGACCGACGATGCGATCACGTATCACCGGATTGTTCGCGCCCATGGTCATGGCGGCGAGAACCGGAACCACCTCGCCATGCAGCCATTCAAAAATCTCGGGTAGTGCGTCCCAGAATGCGTCCACGGGAAGCAATCCGGCTGCGCCGGTGCGAGGACCCGCCTACACTTACAAGCGCGGCAAGACGCCGATTCTCACCGCCGCTGAAGCCAAGCGCTTGATGGAATCCATCGAAACCGACAGCCTGGTTGGTCTGCGCGACCGAGCGTTGATCGCGGTGATGGTTTACAGTTTCGCCCGGGTGTCGGCCGCCGTCGGCATGGACATCGAGGACCTGGTGCAAACCGCCGGCCGATCCTGGCTGCGCCTGCACGAGAAAGGCGGCAAGGTCCACGAGATGCCGGTGCATCACCGCTTGCTGGAGCATCTGGACGCCTACCTCGCCGCGATCGGTCCGCAGGACGTCAAAGCTCCCCTCTTCCGCTCGGCCCTCGGCCGGACTGGCAAGCTCGGCGATCAGCGTCTCAACCGGCATGACGCCTACGCCATGGTGAGGCGGCAAGATCACTCAGGATGCCGTGGAGCGAATTCGGATCGAGTAGCAGGAGCCGCACCTACAAGTTTCGTGGACAACACATATTATCGAAAATCAATAGCTTATGCTGTGCGCCAATGATGGACCATCGCATGCGTTGCGACGTGTTCATGCGCTTGTTGACGGGTGAATTGGCGACGCTCTCGGCCAGTACAGTCCCGACCGCCGTCCCGAGAAGGTTACCCGAACAGCCCTTCCGGGGCTTCGATCAGGCCTTTGAGCGTCGCCATGAACCTCGCCCCGGCCGCGCCATCGATGGCGCGGTGGTCGCATGACAGGGTCAGCGCTAAGCGACTTTCGAAGCGGATTTCGCCGTCATTCTCTTCGGCCAGCGCGCGCATGACGGCGCCCACCGCGAGGATCGCGCCTTGCGGGGGATTGATGATGGCGTCGAAGGCGTCCAGCCCGAACATGCCGAGGTTGGAGATCGAGAAGGTGCCGCCGTCAACGTCGGCGTAGGCAAGCTTGCCCGTCTGCGCCTTGGCGATCAGCGCCGAGGTCGC
>JAYUBD010000545.1:0-12215 GCA_043740995.1 Caulobacteraceae bacterium
CCCCCCGACGCGGCGCTTGCGCGCCTGATCGACGGCGGCTTGTCCTCGATCGCTGAAGCGCCGCGCCTGGTGTCGGTTGCGCTGAAAGGATCGCAGGACCCCAGGGACCTTATCCAAGCCCTGCACGCCGAGGGACTTCACGCGGGGCTGGATGATCATGGCCTGGCCACCGGACCCGTTGAGCGGGCGGCGTTGATTGGGCTCGCGGCCATGGGTGCGTTCAAAATTAACGTGCTGGTCGTTCTGGTCGCGCTGTCCGGTTGGGCCGGTCGTCGGGGCGTCGCAGTCGGGGCCGACCGCTTTGAACTGCTGGCGCGGCTCGGAGCAACGGACGACCGGCTTGCGGAGCTGGTGGCGCGACGGGTGGCTGGCCGCGTCGCGATCGCCGCCGTGATCGGGGCCCTGGTCGCCGCGATCCTTGCCGTCTGGCTGGCGATGTCGTGCCTGGAGCGACTTGGATTCACCCTGGCCGTGGATGCCTGGGACCTTTGCGCCATCCTGCCCTGGCCGCCCATCGCGGCGCTGATCGCCCTCCTGGCCGCGCGGCGCGGCGCGCGAGCCGCCCTGCGGAGCCGGTTTTGAAAGGACTGGCCGCCATTCTGGTGGCGCTGCTGATCTGGACGACCGGCCTGCTCGCCTTTGCCGATCGGGTGGCGCGGCTGACTCCGGCCGATAGCCCGCAAAACGCTGACGGTATCGTGGCCCTCACCGGCGGCTCGGACCTGCGGTTGGAGGCGGCGACCAAATTGCTGGAAGACGGCAAGGGCCGGCGACTGCTGGTTTCCGGCGTCAACCGCAAGGCGACCCGGGCAGACCTCTGGGGGGTGACCGGCGCGCCCAAGCGGGTGTTCGACTGCTGCATCGATCTGGGATTCACCGCCGAGAGCACCATTGGCAACGCCCGGGAAACGGCGCAATGGGCCACGTCAATGGGACTGCATAGCCTGATCCTGGTGACCGCCGACTATCACACGCCGCGCGCCATGCTGGAGTTGCGCGGTGTTCTGCCTGACGTGCGCATCATTGCCTTTCCCGTGGCGACTCCCGCCCTGGACGCCCGCCACTGGCAAGCCAACGCTCTGAGCGCCCGCCGCATGATCCTGGAATATTGCAAATACCTCGCCATCCTGGCGCGCGAGAGTCTGATCGGGCTGGGTTCACCCACCAGGTCGGAGATTAGCCGCACCGCATGACCCTGTTCCGGTCCCTCGCTTTCGCGGTGGTGTTCTACCTATGGTCGATCCTGGTTGGTCTGGCCATACTGCCGCTGTTGCTGGCGCCCCGACGCTGGATGATCGCCGCCCTTCGATTGTGGAGCCAGATGATGCTGATCCTGCTCCGCGCGATTTGCGGGCTGCGCGTCGAATTTCGGGGAATCCAACATCTGCCCGGCGGCGGCGCCCTGATCGCTGCCAAGCACCAGTGCATGTTCGACACCATGGGTCCGCTTACGGCATTCCGCGACCCCTGCTATGTGATGAAGAAGGAACTGATGAACATCCCCTTCTATGGCCTCTATTGTCGCAAGGCCGGGATGATCGTCGTGGACCGCGACGGCGGGTCGTCCGCTCTGCGCGGCTTGATCGGCGACGGCAGGGCCGCCGTGCTCGACGACCGCCAACTGGTGATCTTTCCGGAAGGCACGCGAACGATGCCGGGTGAGACCGGGACCTATCAGCCCGGCATTGCCGGTCTCTACCGCGCCCTGGGCCTGCCTTGCATTCCCATGGCCACCAATTCCGGCGCCCATTGGCCAGCCCATGGCATCCTGCGCCACCCCGGCGTGATCGTCTATGAATTCCTGGAACCGCTGCCGACCGGCCTGCCTCGCGCCGCGTTTATGCGAATACTCGAAGACCAGATTGAGACAGCGTCGGCAAGGTTACTGGAAGGATAGTCGACCTGCCTCCCCAACATGGGGAGGGAGGGTCAGATTTCTCTGGTTTCGACCAGGGTCAACAACCGCTCCATGTTCTGATCTCGAATGCCTTCTTCATGAAGGTGCGCGGCCAGGTCTCTCAGATAGTCGATATTGCGACCGGACAGCCCGCGCGCGCCGGCGATCAGATCGGCCTGAGCCTCGAGGCTGAGCGCGCCGGCCCATTGGGGGTGGTTCAGATCCGACAGGAAGACCACGGCGGCCACCCGCCGGCCGTCGGTCAGGCGCAAATCCCGACGCGCCTCCACATAGGTTTCGGTGGGTTGTTCGCGCTCAAGCAGATAGGCATGCGTCCCTGGCCAATCGTCGGGCGCGACGCGATAGGCAATCCCCCGCACGGAGCCACCGGGCGCGAGGCCCAGCACAAGACCCCGTCGGGCGGGCGTACCGCGATGGTGCACCGAATAGATGCAAAAGGCGCGGCGGCGACCATGGAGCACGGCGCTCCGGCGTTCTACAAAGGCGAAGCCCGGCCGCCACATCAGCGAGCCAAAGCCGAACACCCAATGTTGATCGCGACCCTCGCCGTTCATTCATGATCCTGAAGCGCAATGACCCCGCCCCTTACGCCTGCCCCAACAAAACCGCGACGTTTTTGGTTGTTCGCGCCGTTTGCGCTCGCCGCCGCGGCAGCCATGGCCTGGAGCGGCCTTTGGGTCTGGGAGCGCGGCGAAGTGCTGGCCGGGATGGACGCGGCCAAGGCGCGCTCAGTGGGCTACCAGGTTGGCTGGAGCCGGCGCGCGGTGTCAGGCTTTCCCTTTCGGCTCGACGTGGACATGACCGACGCGCGCCTCGGCGAGGAGACAGGATGGGCGGTGAGAGCGCCCGTCCTGAAGGCCGAGGCCTTCGTATTCGCACCCACCCACTGGGTGGCATTCGCCCCGTCGGGCGTGGTTCTAAGCCGACCGCGCGGCGGCCCGGTGACCGTCCGCGCCGGCGCTCTCCGCGCCAGTCTGTCGGACGCTTCAGGCCATCCGCCCCGGCTTTCGGTGGAAGGGCTCGACCTCAAATTCGAGACGCACGCGGGGGCTGAGCCGTTTTTACTGTCTGACGCAAAGGCATTTCATTTCCACGCCAAGTCCGGCCCGAGCGACCAGGGCGGCGCCTATATCGAGTTTGACCGGGCCTTGGCGCGCGGGACGGGCGGCCTCGCCGCGCTGGCCGATGGACGTCCCTTCACCCTGATCGCCGACCTTATCTATTCCCACGCGGCGGCGGTCGGCGGCCGCAACGCAGGCGCCGCATTGCGCGCCTGGAGCGCGACGGGGGGCGGCGTCACCGTGCGGCGCCTGTATCTGCAGGCGGGTCACATGGTCCTTGAGGCGCGCGCTGGCGCGCTTGCGGCGGGGCCGGACGGTCGGTTGCGGGGCTCGTTGATGCTGTCGGTCCGCGATGCGCCGCGCGTCCTGGCCGTGTTGGGCGCGACCGGCGTGGTGCCCTCGGACGCCGTCCGAGCCGCGGCGATGGTCCTGGGGGCCAACCAGGCCGACGGCGCCGCGCGGATCGCCCTCGACTTCCAGGCCGGACGAACCACCCTGGGACCGGTGGCCCTCGGCCCCGCGCCGCGGGCGTTCTGAGCGCGAGTTGACACCGGGATGGCATCATCGCCATACCCCGGCCATGACGACCGCCGCCCCTGAAGTCCTACTCCCGTCGCCGCGCCCGGGCATCCTGGAGATCAGCCCCTACACGCCCGGCAAGGCGACCGCCGAGGGCGTGGCCTCGCCGGTCAAGTTGTCGGCCAACGAGAACATCCTGGGCTGCAGCCCGGCGGCAACAGCGGCCTATCTGGAGGCGGCCGGCAATCTGGCCCTCTATCCCGACGGGCGGGGCAATGCCTTGCGCGCCGCCTTGGTCGAGCGGTTCCACCTTGAACCGGCGCGTCTGATTCTTGGCTGCGGCACCGACGAAATCTTCGCGCTGCTGAACCAGGTCTATTTGCGCGCCGGCGATAATATTGTTCAGGGGGAGTTCGGCTTCGGCGCCTACGCCATCGGCGCGCGGGCCAATGAGGGCGAGGTCCGTTACGCCCCGGAGCCGCATTACCGCATCGACGTAGACGCCATGCTGGACCAGGTGGACGAACGCACGCGATTGGTGTTCATCGCCAATCCGGCCAATCCGACCGGCACCTTTCTCACCACCGCCGAGGTGGAGCGCCTGCACGCCGGCCTACCCGGCCATGTTATCCTGGTGCTGGACGGCGCCTATGCCGAGTTCAATTCCGATCCGACCTTCACCGACGGCCTGGAGCTGGCTCGCTGGGCGTCGAACGTGGTGGTGACCCACACCTTCTCCAAATTGCACGGCTTGGCCGCCTTGCGGATCGGCTGGGCCTATGCGCCCGCCGCCGTGGCCGACGCGGTCGAGCGTATCCGGCTGCCGTTCAACACCTCGATCGCCGGTCAGGCCGCCGCCATCGCCGCTCTGGGGGACACCGCGTTCCAGGCGCGCGCCCTGGCTTTGGTGGAGCAATGGCGCCCCTGGCTGATCCAGCAATTGGGCGGACTCGGCCTGGAGACCGTTCCCTCCGCCGCCAATTTCATCCTGATCGGCTTTTCAACGTCGCCCGGTCGAACCGCCGCCGAGGCCGAGGCGTTTCTGGCGCGACGCGGCCTGATCGTTCGAGGCGTGGCCGGCTATGGCCTCCCCAACCATCTGCGGATTACCGTGGGCCTGGAAGCGCACAACCGGGCGGTGATCGAGGCGCTCGGCGATTTTCTGGGCGACGCCCGCGCGCGATGAACCCCGTGCTCTATGAAAAGATGGCGATCATCGGCTGCGGCCTGATCGGATCGTCGGTGGCGCGGGCCGCCAGGGCGCGGGGCGTCACGGCCCGGATCGCCGTTGCCGATCCCAGCCCGCGGGTGCGCGAACAGGTGGCGGCGCTGGGCTTCGCCGATCAGGTGACCGACGATCCGGCCGTGGCGGTGCGGGACGCCGACCTGGTGATGTTCGCCGCGCCGCCCCTCGCCATCGGACCCGCCGCGGCGCTCACCGCCGGCGCCCTGAAACCCGGCGCGACTATCAGCGATGTCGGCTCGGTCAAGGCGGCGGTGGCGGACGCTCTGGCCGAGGTGATGCCCGCCCATGTGTTCGTGGTGCCGGGGCACCCTATCGCCGGGGCCGAAACCTCCGGTCCCGACGCAGGCTCCGCCACCCTGTTCCAGGGGCGCTGGACCATCCTCACCCCTCAGGCGCGCGACGACGCCGCCTATGGCGAGGCCGTGACCCGGCTCACCCGGTTCTGGGAAGCCCTGGGCGCTCAGGTCGAGCTGATGGACGAGCGCCACCATGATCTCGTCCTGGCGGTCACCTCCCATCTTCCGCACCTGATCGCCTATAATATTGTCGGGACCGCCGCCGATCTGGAGGCGGTGACCCGATCGGAAGTGATCAAGTATTCGGCCGGTGGTTTCCGCGATTTCACGCGCATCGCGGCTTCCGACCCGGTCATGTGGCGCGACGTCTTTCTGGCCAACAAAGACGCGGTGCTGGAGATGCTGGGTCGATTTACCGAAGACCTGCAGTCGCTCTCGCGGGCCATCCGGTGGGGCGATGGCGACAAGCTGGAAGCCTTGTTCACCCGCACCCGGGAAATCCGCCTGGGCATTATTCAGGCCGGCCAGGAAACCGCCGAACCGGATTTCGGCCGCCACCGGCCCGGCGGTTGACGCCGGGCGCTCCCGAGCTTCCGGCCAGGGCGCGGGGGTCCGGACTTCGCGACGCCATCACCAGACATAGCAGGATGGCCGGCAGTCCGATGGCGGCTGAGAGGACATAGAACAGGGCATAGGCCTCCAGCAGACCGCGTCCGTGCTGCAGGCTATCGACGATGACGCCGGAAAATCCCTTCAGAGTCTTGCCGGTCCAGGTTAGGGCCGAGGTCAGCAGCGCATATTGCGTGGCGGTGTAACCGAGGCTGGTCAGGGTCGACATATAGGCGACCAGCGCGACGCCGGAAAAGCCGATGGCCACGGCGTCAAAGGCCATGATCGCTTCGAAGGCGGTCAGTTGGACGGCGCCGATCCGCAGCAGCGCGAAGTCGCCGCCATGCCAGCCGAGCACGGCGAACGCGCCAATTCCGATGGGCTGCAGGACGGCCCCGAGAACCAGGGCTCGGGGAATACCGAGCCGCAGGGTCGCGAGGCCCCCGAGGCCGATGCCGGTCAGCGACCCGGCCAGGCCGACGGTGGCGCGCACCCAGGCGATGGTCGGCTTATCGATGCCCAAGGCCTTGTAGTAGGGATTGCTCATCGGGCCGCGCACATAGTCGCACAGGTGGTAAAACGTGATCATCCCCAGCATCAGGCCGGCCATCGCCCAGCCGTGCGCGCGGAAGAAGGCGATGAACGGACCGACCACCGCGTCCAGAACGGCGCGCACCGGGTGAACGGCGGCCATGGCGCTCTTGGCCTCCATGATCATGTCCGCCCGCGCCGGCTCCTTGACCAACAGCGCGGCAACCACGCCAAGCGCCATCAGCCCCCCATAGACGGCATAGGCCGTGGGCCAGCCGATCGCCGTCGCCAGCAGCAAGATCAGGGCCTCGGTGGCGATCAGCGCCGCGCGATAGCCCAGACTGTAGGCCGCTGTGAGCAGGCCGAGCTCTTCCGGGTCCGCCGCCGATTCGATCCGCCAGGCGTCGATCACCGTATCCTGCGCCGCCGCCGCAACGCCGGTGAGCAGGCCGAAACCCACCAGCGCGCCCAGTTGCGTGCGCGGATCGGCGGACGCCATGCCGATCAGCCCCGCGCCCACCCCGAGCTGGGTAACCACCATCCAACCTCGCCGCCGGCCGAGCCTGCGCAGCAGCGGTGCGTCCAACCGGTCCACCACGGCGCCCCAAAGGAACTTCACCGAATAGGTGAGGGTGATCCAGGATAGGAACCCGATTACCGCGAGCTTGATCCCATCCTCCGCCAACCACAGGCCCAGCGTATTGCCGATCAGCATGAAGGGCAGGCCCGAGGAAAAGCCCAGCGCCAGCATCAATCCGACCTTGGGCCGCGACAGCGCCCGCGCCACGTCGATGGCCCGGCGCCCTGGGGGTCGCGCGGCGAAGGCGGCGGGAGGCGGTTTGGCGTGCATGCGGTTTGACCGTGACTTGCGTCGCGGTCGGCGTCCAGCCGGTGGATCGCGCCATCGCGGAGCGCCCGATATGGAAACTATTTGCAAACGTCCGCCGATGGGACGCATTCTGACCGGAGCATCGGGGGTGGTGACCAATGGAGCGGACCAGACGAAGCGGACGCGCGGCATGGTCCGCGCTTTTGGCCGTGCTCCTGCTGGCCGGCTGCGCGACCGGCCCCAATTCCAAGGAAACCAACGCCCTCGACACCGCGGCGCGGGCGTTCAAGGCGAGTGTGGCGACGGCCTCGCCCGTGACCGCGTCCGAAGCCGAATACCGAAAGGCCAAGGCGCTCGCCAAACTGCTGACCGGCGGCGTTCTGGTCCCCGACACCGGCTGCGCGGTGGCCGCCCGCGCCGTGCGCAACGCCTTGCTGCGGGCCGCGCCCGCCGACCAGGATGCGGTCTATGCGGACCTCGACACCGTAAAGCCATGTGGCCTTGAAGGCGTGGAAGGCGCCGCGTCGGCGGAGAGCCCGGATGCCGACCGCCCGGTGATCAAGGCGCTCAACGCCTATTTCGCCGGCCTCGCCGCCATCGTCTCCGCTGGCGATTCCGACGCCGTTGCGGCGGCGTCCGATCGGCTGACCAAGGCGGTCGGTGACCTGGCCCAGCTCGGCGGCGCCCCCGCCCCGGCTGCGGCGGCGGTGGGGTTTGCGGGGAAGTTGGCCCGGATGGCCCTGGCCAACGCCCAGTATGCTGCTTTGCGCCATGCCGTCCTGGCGGCCGACCCACGCCTCGCCCCCGCGGCGCCCGCCTTGATCCGGATCCTTCGGCTGAGACAGACGGCCTGGGCCGCGCAAATCTCCGAGGACGCGCGGAGTGTGACCACCCTGGCGTCGAGTGCGCTGAACGATCCCCGGCTGATCGGCGCCCCCGCCCTGAGGATCGAAGCTTATGACCGTTTCGCGCCGACCCTGGACAGTCTCGCCGAGGCGCTCGCCGCGGCGCAGACCGATCCGGCCGACGAGGTGCGCGCCTTGATTGCCGCCCACCACCAGCTTGCCGTCACCTTGCGAACCCGGCGCGGCCAGTCCGGAAACGCGATGGCCAATGCCGCCGAGATTCTCACCGGCGCAGGCGGCCTGCTGCCCCAATCCAAACCTCCCGCGGGACCCAAATCCGATGGCTGATCCAACCACTCCCCTACCGGAGGCGAAGGCCGCCTATGAGGCAGCCATGGCCGCCTCCGACAAGGCGCAGGACATCAAGGTCGCCATTTTGGGAGTCATCCCGATCGATTGGAGCGCCAGCGACTCGGCCGACGCGGCGGCGGCGAAGACCCGGACGGCCTCCGACGCCGCCCTCGGCGTCTATCAGGCGGCGATCCTCAATACGCCGGAAGTGGCCGCGCTGATCGTCCAGCTCAATACTGAGACAGCGACGATGACGGCGCGGGCGGCGGCCCTGAAGGCGGAAAAAGCCCTGCTGGATCAGCTGGCGGCGGGGGCGGAGACCATGACCAAAATCCTCGGCGCCATAGCCACCCACGTCTAGCTATAGCGCGCTGAATGATCGGTCACGCTTCCCCCGCGAGGGCGCTAGGCCAGCAGGTCGAGGCGCTCCAGACCGCGGAAGAACGGCAGGGTGCGCCAGACCGGCGGCGCATCGGCGTCGGCCAGCCTCAAATCGGGGAACCGCTCGAACAGGCGCGGCAAGGCCACCTGCGCCTCCAGGCGGGCCAATGGCGCACCGATGCAGATGTGCGCGCCGCCGCCGAACGCCATGTGCGGCCGGTGCCGACGCGTGACATCGAAGGCGTGCGGGTTTTGATAGATTTCGGGGTCGCGGTTGGCGGCGCGCAGCGAAAAGGTCATGCTTTGCGACGCCTTGACGGGGCAGCCGCCAACCTCCAGGTCGCGAGACGCGATGCGACCAGTGATGTCCACCGGCGGCTCATAGCGCAGAACCTCCTCGACCAGGGCGTTGATCAGGCTGGGATCCGCCTTCAGCTTGGCCAACTCGCCGGGATTGAGCAACAGCAGACGCACCGCATTGCCGATCAGATCCGTGGTGGTCAGATTGCCGCCGACCAGCAAGGCGCTGAGATTGATCCGCAACTCGTTGTCGGTGATCGGCGCGCCCGCCGCTTGCAAAAGCGTCATGTCCGAGATCAGATCATCGCCCGGCTGGGCGCGGCGGGCGGCGATGGTTTCCAGAAAATAGGCGGACAGGGCCTCGCTCGCGCTTTCCATCCGCGCGGTTTGAGCCTCGGTCTTGAACGGGTTCAGTCCTTGAATCACGCCTTCGGACCAGGCGCGGAATTCACCCAGCCGATCATGGTCGACCCCCAGGATCGAGGCGATGGCGTCGATCGGCACGGGGACGCAAAACGTGTCCATCAGGTCGAACGACCCGCTGGCGTCAATGGCGTCGAGCGTCTCGTCGACGATGCGCTCAACCTCGGTCCGGAACCGGGCGACCCTTGCGTAAAAGGCCTGGGTGAGCGGCTGACGAATCCGGGCATGGTCCGGATCGTCGAGCATCAGGATGCTGGTGGTGGCGGCGGGATCGGCGGGATCGTGGTCGCCTTCGGCGAAGCGGCGCTGCATCGCCGCCGCCGGTTCGGCATGGCTGGGATGGCGCCACAATGTCCGGTCCGAAACCAGCGACCGTACATCGGCATAGCGGGTGAGAATGAAGGTCCCGGCCTGCTCATCGCGATGAACCGGGCATCGGCTGCGCAGATCGTCGAGCAATCCATGCGGGTCGGCGCGGTAGGCCGGATTGAGCGGCGTCAGTTGGAAGATGCTGGGCAGGTCAGTCATGGCGGGCTCGCGGCGCGGCGGAAAAACGGATGTAACGCCGCCTTAACACCAGGAGACGAAAGTTGACACCCTCGTCACCTTCGTCGGGCGCCGAATGCGTTCAGGGCTTGGCGTTGGTGACGACCGCCGTGGGCGTCGGTCCCGTCCAGGTCCAGCCGCTGATCTTCCAGGCTCCGGCGATCCTGACCAGGGTGAAGGTGATCTGCGACGGCTCATGCATCGGCGCGCCATGCTGTTTATAGGCATAGACCGCCGGCACGATCACATAGGCGTTGTCGCCATCGACCTCCGCGCGGGACACCTCACCCACCGTGGCGCCAGCTTCGGTGAGCCCGCGGTTGGCGACATCCTTGCCCAGATCGCCAAGCCAATTCTTAAGGGCGTCCGGACCACGCCAGCTATAGGGCGGCAACTCATCAACGATGGTGATGGCGCCCGGTGCATAGGCCGCAGCCACCGCCGCCATGTCGCCCTTGGCGAAGGAGTCGAAGAACTGATGGATGGGCGCCGCCAGCTCGGCGTTTGGCGTCGCCGCCATGGCCGCTCCCGGCAGACCCGCGCCCGCCAAAGCCGCCGACATCGCCAGTCCGATGACCAAGGTTCGCATTTTCGGCTCCCGCCTGTGGATTGTCGGCCTGAACAGAGCGCCGATCCTCGCCTTGTACAAGCGGCGACCTAACTGATCAATCTGCACCTTGGTTAGAGCGCGCGGACACTCTATGCAGGTCGTCGGGGAACGCCCGCCTACCTTAGAGGGACATCTAATGCCGCAGATCAAGGCCAACGGCCTCAACCTTGAATACGACACCCGGGGCAGACCCGAGGATGAAACCATCCTGTTGATCTGCGGTCTGGGCACGCAGATGACCCGCTGGCACGAGGATTTCGTGAGCGGCTTCGTCAATCGCGGCTATCGCGTGGTGATGTTCGACAACCGCGATATCGGCCTTTCCGAGAAGTTCGACGCCGCCGGCCCTCCGAACATGGCGGCGATCGTCACATCCCTGCAGGCGGGCGAGACACCGCCCAGCGCCTATTACCTGGACGACATGGCCGCCGACGCCGCGGGTCTGCTGGAAGCGTTGCACATCGAGGCGGCGCACATCGTCGGAACCTCCATGGGCGGGATGATCGCCCAGCTGGTGGCGACCAATCATCCTGAACGCACCCGTTCGCTCACCTCGATCATGTCCACCACCGGCAATCCTGCCCTGCCGCGGGCGACCCCGGAAGCCATGGCCGTGCTCAACACCCCGGCCCCCGATCCGCGCACGCATCGCGAAGCCTATCTGGCGCACGCGGTCAGGAATGCCGGCGTGATCGGCTCGCCGGCCTACCCGGCCCCGGAGGCGGATGTCCGCGCCCGCGCCGATCGTGATGTCGAACGGTCCTATTATCCGATCGGGTTCTCACGGCAGTATGCGGCAATCATGGCGTCGCCTGACCGCCGGCCGAAACTGGCGGGCCTCACCGTCCCCAGCCTGGTCATTCACGGCGAGGCCGACCCCCTGGTGCCGCTGGCCGGGGGCCGGGACACCGCCGCCGCCATTCCCGGCGCGGACCTGCTGGTCATTCCCGGCATGGGCCACGATCTGCCGCCCCAACTGTTCGCCGCCATTGTTGATGCCGTGGTCGGCATCACCCAGAGTCCATCCCGCCAACAGGCCGCCCAATGACCGACACGCCCAATGCTCTGATCATCGGCGCCAATCGCGGCATCGGCCTTGGCCTGGTCAAGGAACTGGCCTCCCGCGGCTGGACCGTCACCGGCACGGCGCGCAATCTTGCCGCCGCGAATGATCTGAAGGGGATCGCCGACGCTTCCGGCGGTAAGGTTTCCCTGGCTGCGGTCGACACCGCCGACGCCGCCTCCGCCGAGCGGCTGCGCGACGGACTGGCGGGCCAGGTCTTCGACGTGTTGATCATCAATGCCGGGGTCTCCGGCCCCGCCAAGACCACGCGCACGGTGGAACGCGATGAATTCGCCGACCTGTTCGTGACCAACGCTCTGGCCCCCGTCCGCCTCGGTGAATTGCTGGCGGGCAATGTGCGACCGGAAACCGGCGTCATCGGCATGATGACTTCGCAACTGGGCAGTGTGGAGCAGGCCAGCGCGGGGGGCATGGAACTGTATCGCGCCAGCAAGGCGGCGCTGAACTCGTTCACCCGTAGTTTCGCCGCGCGCCATCGCGACAAGAAGATCACCATCCTGTCCCTGCATCCCGGCTGGGTGAAGACCGATATGGGCGGCCCCAATGCCGCGGTCGAACTGGCGGATAGCACCCGAGGCCTGGTCGATGTGATCGAGCGCGCCCGCACCGACCGCCAGGACGGCTATTTCGACTATACCGGCGCGACCCTGCCCTGGTGAATCGGCT
>JAYUBD010000546.1:0-3831 GCA_043740995.1 Caulobacteraceae bacterium
CAATTGTGACAATTGGAGCTAGGCCGGAGCCCCTCCAGATCGACCTGCGACGCACCGCGGTGATTGTCATCGACATGCAGAACGCTTTCGGGGCGCCCGGCGGGATGTTTGACCGCGCTGGCATCGACATCTCGGGGATCCGCGCGGTTGTTCCAGCCGTCCAGTCGGCGATTGCGACAGGGCGCAATGCAGGCCTGCCCATTGTATATTTGAAGATGGGCTTTCAGCCCGACCTAAGCGACGCCGGGCCGCCTGATGGCCCCAACCTCCTGAAGCACGCCCCCTTTCATGTTGGCCAAGCAGCGCCAGCGCCAGATGGGCGGGCCAACCGAATTCTTATCCGCGACACTTGGGACACTGAGATCGTGAGCGATCTACGGCCCTATGCCTCTGACCTAGTGCTCTACAAGACCCGATACAGCGGGTTCGTCCGCACCCCGTTGGACGACGAACTTCAGCGACGTGGGATCAATAGTCTGATCGTCACCGGCTGCACCACGAGCGTATGTGTTGAGTCCACGGTTCGGGACGCGTTTTTCAATAACTACCGCTGCGTCGTGCTTGAAGACTGCACAGCGGAGCCGCTCGGTGCGAGAGAAGTCCGCAGCAATCACCAAGCTTCACTTCTATCGATGCAGGTTTCATTCGCGTGGATTAGTGACTCGCGGGAGTTTTCAAAGGCGCTTGTTACGGCCTGACCGCCCTGGTGCCGATGGCCGCTTTCCCCCCCATCTCAGCCGGTGGTGAAGTCCGCTTCCGGGCGCGACGTGAGTCCGCCACAGAAGCCAAAATCCCACCCAAGGAATCATCTCATGACGAAATTTGCGGTTTCTCTATGGTTTGCGCTTCTAATGGGAAGCGTTGCCTTACCGGCGGGTGCGGAGAATCTTCCCGATGCGGTTTCTTATCAGTATTTCGGATTGAACTATGCCGACAATATTCTCACAAGCAACACTGTCGGCAGGTTGGACTATTCGGGTCGTCCCGGCTGTGGAGGTACTTGCAGCGCCACATCGCAGCTGGGATTTTCTCCGACAGTCTCGGCTACTGTCAACGAAGTGTATTTCGATATCTATCGAACCGGGGGCGGCGCGGTAGAGTCCCGACTTGGATATTACGTTAAATACCTGAACGCGGACGGCATCTACGATATCGGTTTGCACACGACGGACAGTCTTTCTGCGGCGGATGGCGCAAGCCTTTCCGCGTCTTTGCGGGTCGGGCTTGCGGGCGTCTCGGTCACCTCGCTCAATAATTTCGCATCGCTGGCGTTCCAAGAGGCCGATTGCCTGAACGGGTGCCCATCGCCTGGGTTCGCCAACCCCACCGGGCCCTTTAATCCCAATGCGCATTTTCAGATGGTCGCCAATCAGCTCTATTTTGTCCAAATGGACATTGTCCTCAGGCCCATTTCCAGCGGGTTCCAAAATACGGGAATGATCGATCCGACGTTTTCGTCAGACGCCGGAGGCCAATTCATCTTCAGTCCCGGCGTTTTCGCCGCACCTTCCGCTGTTCCCGAGCCTGCCTCGTGGGCAATGATGATCCTCGCTCTCGCAAGCGTCGGCTTGGTCGCGCGTCTGCGTAAGCCCTCGGCGGCGCAGCCTTCTTCCCAGTTGGCGTTGTGAAGCCCGTTCACGCCTGCGCTAAGTTTTCCGCCAGCTAGGTTTCGGCGCAGCCGGATCGATGATCCGCCGCCGCAAGGCCGTAGTCGCCTAGCTAGCCACGACTCCTGACAGACATGCGCCGCCGGTCGCTAGATCGGTGGCGTTTCTGGGTCTGGGTGGTCCCTGCGCTATGTCCGCTCTCCCCCCAACTGCGACATTGCGAGAGTCCGCTCCTCGTTCGGATATTCATGCGAGGCGCGCCGCCGCAGCTGTCCGCCATCGCATGGCGGACCGGAGACACTTGGTTGTCCGAGTTGCCCGGAAGGCCGCTGAGTTTACGGAGGAGTTGATTTGCCGAGTGGAAAACGGACACGGCGGCCATTGCCGCCCGACGACGACTAGGGCCGACTCTACGCCAGGTTCCAGGGATCGATGATCGGGACGCCCAGGTGCTTGAAATCGGCCACGTTGCGGGTGACGACGGCTTTGCGATGCACCGCCGCGGTGGCGGCGATGAGCGCGTCGGCCATATCTTGCGGCCGCACGGCGGCGATACGGCCCCACTCCAGGGCTACTTCATCGCTGATCGGCAGGATCCGCCGCGCGTGGTCCACTCGAAGCTGCTCCAGCCAGCGATGAAGGGAGACCGCCGCGGTCGCGTCGGTCCGGGTCTTCTGGCTGATCCCTTTCATGATCTCACCCAGTGTCACGACGCTCAGAAAGACCTGGTCCGGATCGACCGACCGAAGCCAGTCCCGCGCCTCGGGTCGGCCACGGCGAGCCTCGGACAGGATGTTGGTGTCGACCAGATACATCAGAAGTCGATTTTGCGGTCCGGCCCATGCGGCCGGTCATTGATGGCATCGACCAGATCGTCAGGCCACGGCTCGCCGGCGAGGATATGGTCGACGATCGACGGCCTCTTCGAGGTGAGCTGGCGATATTCCTGCTCGGAGAGGATGACGGCCGCCGGCTCGCCCCGGACGCTGAGGTGCTGAGGTCCGTCATCGACCGCGCGACGGACGACCTCGCTCAGACGCGCCTTGGCCTCCTGCAGCTGCCAGACCGAATCGTGGCTCGCCTTTTTGGCGTTCGCGTTCATGGGAAATATCTCCGACTAGTCTGACTAGTATGCGGACGGACGGCTCCATTCGTCAAGAACAGCGGAATCCCAGCGGCTTTCGGACCAGCCCATCGACCGGGCGACGTCATTGCGACCGCCGAACGGTGATGACCACCCTTTCAACGGCCTCGCCCGCCGCTTCGGCCGCTTCCAGAATCGCCGGCACGAAGTCGCGTTTGATCCGGTCGGCCGCCACGCCCGACAGCGTCGACAGCATCAGCAGGCCGGCGTCGATGCCATGGAATCCGATCCGCCCGAACCAGCTCCCATAGGCGCCCTCACGAACGATGCGCTGCAGCTCGGCGTCGATCGCCTGCCATTTCGGGTCCTCGGCGCCGGGACTATCCATCAGCGCCGCCGCAGGCGGCGCGACGGCTGGAATCTCACCCTTGGCCCGCATGATCCGGGCGAAATTCAGCCGCAGGTCCGGCGCCCCGTCGGGGTCGCGGGTGGCCATCCAGCCGAAGTATTTGCACCGGTCGCGGATCGACGGGTCCTCGAGCGCGATTGCCAGCATGGCGATGACGCGCGGCCCATGCCGCCGCCAGCCCCAGCTCACCGAAAGGCCGTTGTTGCGCTCGGCCTCCGGAAGCAGTTCGTCCGCGGCGGCGGCGATCCGGGCGGCGTCGGCAGGCCCCGCGCTGGCCGGGTCGGCAAGGACGTGGGCCGGGACCAGTGGCGCCAGTCTCGGACAGACCTGGACGGCGGCCTGAAGCTCCTGGCGCACCATTTCCGCCCGCACGGAGGGCGCCGGACTGGCGCCGCCAAAGCCGCTTGCTCCCTTTGGAGAGCAAATGGCGCTGGTCTTTCCGCCGGCAGGGCGAGGTGTCGAGGATCCGTTGGCCTCACCGCGGTCGGCGCGCGAAGCGCGACGTTCCTGCGGCCAACGTCGCGCCAACGGCGCGTCCGCTTTTTCGCGTACAGATGAACTGTCGTTCACATGGGACTGTTCTAGGCGCCGGTCTTCCGGCGCCCGGGCGGTGTTTCTTCGCTGGAACACGACCGCCTCGGAATAGAGGGCTCGGCGGGCTTGCGCCGCCTCGCGGACGGCCGCGTCAGCCGCCTCCATCTCGTCCAGGCGGGCCACGAGAGGGGCGAGGT
>JAYUBD010000547.1:0-3828 GCA_043740995.1 Caulobacteraceae bacterium
ATGAAGGGAATCGCCGATGGCAGACGCAGGCGCAGCAGCTTCTGAGCGGGCGTGGCTTCGTAGAGATCAAACAGGCGCACCAGATCGGGATCGGCGGCGTTCAGGCCGCTAACCGCCCCTGAAAAAATTGGGAAAAAGGCGATTATGGCCGCCAGGGCGACAATGGCCCGCCCAGGATGGTCAATGCCGGCCCAAATCACCACCAGCGGCGCGATGGCCACTACCGGGGTCACTTGCAGGCCAACCGCCAACGGTTTGATCGCTCGCTCTAAAGTGCGGCTCAGGCTGACCAGCAGGGCGAGAGTGTTGGCCAGCACGCTGGCCGCCAACAGCGCCTGCATCGCCATCCAAAGTGTGCGCAACGCCGCGGAGCCGAGCACCGAGGAGCCCTGCACCATGGCCGTCGCCACAATCGAGGGCGGTGGAAGCAGATAGGTCGGTATGGCGAGCACGCGGCACGCGGTTTCCCAGGTGATCAGCAACAGGGCGATCAGGCCGACCGGGGCCAGGGCGCGGGCGGCGTTCACGAAACGGGTCCTGGACCGGCCATCGCCTCGGCCAGCGTGTGCGAGACCGCCTCCGCGGTAGCGCGGAAGCGCTCGGTGGTGCGGTAACCCTTTGGCCTGGGCGTCGGCGCCGCAATTTGAGTCTCACCGACAATGCGGCCAGGACCGGCGCTGATCACCACGACGCGGGCGGCCATATAGATGGCCTCCTCGACATTGTGCGTCACGAACACAATGGCTGGCCGCGCCTGCGCCCAGATCGCCAGCACGTCGTCGGCCAGAGCGCGGCGGGTGATCTCGTCCAGCGCCGCGAACGGCTCATCCAGCAACAACAGTCTGGGGCCGGTGATTAGGGCCCGCGCCAGGGAGGCGCGCATGGCCATTCCGCCAGAAAGTTGGGCCGGTCTCGCCAGTTCCGCGCCGCTCAATCCGACCCGCGCCAGCGCGGCGCCGGCACGGGCCGCGGCGTCCACGCGGGATATGCCGGCCAATTCCAACGGCAGGGCGACATTGGCCCGCGCGCTCAGCCATGGCGCGAGGGTGGGGGCCTGGAACACCACCGAGGTCTCGCCCCGGCCCGCTGCCCGCCGCACCGAACCACGCGTCGGGGTCTCGAGTCCGGCCAACAATCGCAACGCCGTCGATTTGCCGCAGCCCGAAGGCCCAACCAGAGCGACGATCTCCCCCTGCGCCAGGGCAAGATCGATAGGGCCCAGGACGCGACCGCGTTCGGGATAGTCGACCTCCACGGCCTCGAGCGCGGCGACGGGATTCATGGCCGCCGCACTCCCTCCCCACCCTGCGGAAGGATGGAAATATGGTTAACCCTCACCTCGCTATTTCGCCGACGGCGTCAGGAACGCCAGAGTATAGGCGCGTCGGTAGTCCAGGGTCTTAGGATAGACTCCCTGTTCCGCCGCGACCTTGAAAAAGGCGGACCAACGGGCGTCGGTCATGGCGCCGTCGCCGCGATCGACAATGCCGTAGGTCCGCAGCTTGTCCCTTGCCTGGGCCAGGATATCGGGGGTCATTTCAGGATTGTCTTTCAGGATCAGGGCGTCGCCCGGCGCGGGGTCGCCGTGCAGATAGGCCTTCCAGCCGGCGGCGGTCGCCTCCACGAAGGCGCGAACGGCGGCGGGCCTTGCCTTGATCAGGCTGTCGCCGGCCAACACCAGGCCCGCATAGCCGGGGTAGCCTTCATCGGCCAGCAGGAAGACGGTCGGCTTCATGTGCGCCTGTTTCTCGATCGTATACGGCTCGGACGTAAGATAGCCCTCCTGCACGATCCGCTTGTCGGCCAGGAACGGCGCATTGTTGAAATTGTACTTACGCACCTGATCGTCCGAGAGCCCGTACTTGGCCTTCAACCAGACCCAGAAGGCGGTAATGGAGGCATCAGACAACAGGATTGGATGGCCTTTCAGATCGGCCAGCGATCGGATCCCTGAATCGGGGTGAGCAATCAGGACCTGGGGATCCTTCTGCATGAACGCCGCCACCGCGCGCACCGGGGCCGCCGCGCCGGCCAGGTTCATGACGATGAAACTGTTGGACCCAATGCCCATCTCGACCGCACCGGAGGCCACCAACTGAGGCACATTGACGCCCGGACCGCCGGAAATGATCCGCACCTTCAGTCCGCGGCGGGCATATTCGCCGTTGGCGAGCGCTTCATAGTAGCCGCCATGCTCAGCCTCGGCCCTCCAGTCGGTGGCGAAGCGAATGGCGGTCTCGCCGGGTGCGCCGGGCTGGGTGGATCGGGAACAGGCGGTCAGGACAAGCCACAGACCCGCGGCGGCGATAACGGAGAGCTTCACGAACCACACCTCATCTTCAATCCGTTGAAACTATGCCGCGTGGCTCGCGCCGCCAAGGGCGCCGTCAACGGGCGCCTACGCCAAGGCATCGCGTTTTTCCTCCAGCGTCAGCCAGTCCTCCTCCGCCGCCGTCAGGGCGTCGCGGGCGTGGTCGAGGTCGACGCTGGCACGGGCGAAGGCCGAGGGATCGCGGCGATAGAGATCGGGGTCGTGCAAGCGGTGTTCCAGGCGTGCAATGTCCGCCGCCAAGGCTGGCAGCTGGGTTTCAAGCTGGGCCAGGCGATGCTGGTCCTTGAACGAAAGCCTGGCCGGCACGGCGGGCTTTCGCGGCGGGTATTTCCTGGTTGGCCGGGTGACCGGTTCGGACCCGGGCATGACGAGGAATCCCGGATTCTGGCTCAGGAAATCGCTCCAGCCGCCAGGTGTCTCCACCGTTCGCCCCCGCCCGTCCAGAGCAATAGTCGAGGTGGCGAGGCGGTCGATGAAGTCGCGGTCGTGGCTGACCAGCAACAGGGTGCCTTCATAATCCGCCAACAGGTCCTCAAGCAGATCGAGGGTATCCATGTCCAGGTCATTGGTCGGCTCGTCCAGCACGAGCAGATTGGACGGCCGGGCCAGGGCGCGCGCCAGCAGCAGGCGGTTGCGTTCACCGCCCGACAGGCTGGAGACCGGCTGGCGCAGCTGGCTGTCGCGGAATAGAAAATCCCGGGCATAGGCAGCCACATGGCGCGGCCGGCCCTGCACCATCACCTGATCGCCCCCCATGGGCGCCAGGGCCTGGGTCAGGGTCATATCGTCAGTGAGATCCGCCCGGGCCTGATCGACATAGGCCAGCTCCAGGTTGGAGCCCAGCTGCACCGATCCGGCGTCCGGCTGCAGTTCGCCCAACAGGATCTTCACCAGGGTCGATTTTCCGGCCCCGTTGCGCCCGACAATCGCCACCCGATCGCCGCGCAGGATGCGGGTGGAAAATCCGCTGAGCAGGGTGCGATCTCCAAACGCCTTGGAGAGTCCCTTGGCCTCGATCACCCGTTTGCCCGCTGGTACGGCGGTGGTGGCGACCAGGTTGAGGTCTCCGCGCGCCAGACGCATCCGCTCGGACTTTTCCGCGCGCATGGCGAACAAGCGACGACGCCGGCCTTCGTTGCGGGCGCGGCGAGCGGTGACGCCGAACGATAGCCAGTCCTGTTCCCGATCGATCGCCTTTTGCAGACGCCGATCCTCCTCGGCCTCCATCGCCGTGATCTTCTCGGCCCAGGCGTCAAACCCGGCGAACCCGGCGTCCAATCGCCGGACCTTGCGGCTCTCCAGCCAGAAGCTTCGGGTAGTGACGCGTGTGAGGAAGGCGCGGTCGTGGCTGACGATCAGCATGGCGGCCCGGCTGCGCGCCAGGCGCTCTTCCATGGTCCCGATGGCGACAATGTCGAGATGGTTGGTGGGCTCATCGAGCAGCAGCACATCGGGGTCTTCCGCGAAGGCGCGCGCCAGAGAGGCGCGTCGGGCCT
>JAYUBD010000548.1:0-3821 GCA_043740995.1 Caulobacteraceae bacterium
CCACCGCTCTGGGCCAGGGTGCGGCGGCGGGCCTCCAACTCGACCTCGGAAATCAACAGGTCCACGCGACGCGCCATCAGATCAATGCGGACCTGGTCCCCGGTGCGGGCCAGGGCGAGACCGCCTTGCACGGCAGCCTCCGGCGAGGCGTTGAGGATGGAGGGGGATCCAGACGTGCCTGATTGGCGCCCATCGCCCATGCACGGCAGTTCGTTCACGCCCCGGGCCAACAGATAGGCCGGCGCCCGCATATTGACCACCTCGGCGGAGCCGGGATAGCCGACCGGCCCGACGCCGCGCATGATCAGGATGCAGTCCTCATCAATGGCGAGCCTGGGGTCGTCAATGCGATGGTGATAGTCTTCGGGGCCATCGAAAACCACGGCGCGCGCCTCGAAGGCATCGGGATCGGCGGAGTTCGACAGATACCGGGCGCGGAAGGCCGGGGAGATCACGCTGAGCTTCATGATCGCGCTGTCGAACAGGTTGCCGCCCAGCACCACAAAGCCGGCATTGGGTCTTAGCGGAGCGTCAAACGGCAGGATCACCTTGGCGTCCCGCACCACGGCATCACGACAATTCTCGCCGATCGAGCGACCATTCACCGTCGCCGCCGCCTCATGGATCAGACCCTCGGCCATCAGGGTATGAATGACGGCGGGCGTCCCGCCGGCCCGGTAGAAGTCCTCGCCCAGATATTCCCCCGCCGGTTGCAGATTGACCAGCAGCGGTACGGCCATGCCGTGGATCTCCCAGTCCCGCAGGGTCAGGGGGACGCCGATATGCCGGGCCAGAGCGTTCAGATGGATTGGCGCATTGGTCGAGCCGCCGATGGCGGAGTTGACGACAATGGCGTTCAGGAAGGCTTCGCGCGTCAGGATGTCGGAGGGCTTCAGGTCTTCATGCACCATCTCGACGATGCGCAGCCCGGTGCGATAGGCGGCCTCCTGGCGGTCTCGATAGGGCGCGGGAATGGCGGCCGAGCCGGGCAGCGACATGCCCAGTGTCTCGGCCAGGGCGTTCATCGTCGAGGCCGTGCCCATGGTGTTGCAAAAGCCGGTGGAGGGAGCCGAGGCGGCCACCATTCGGATGAACCCCTGGTAATCCAGTTCGCCGGAGGCCAGCAGTTCGCGCGCCTTCCAGACAATGGTTCCCGAACCCGCCCGCTCGCCCTTGAACCAACCGTTCAACATCGGACCCACCGACAGCGAGATGGCCGGTATGTTCACCGTGGCCGCCGCCATTAAACAGGCTGGGGTGGTCTTGTCGCAGCCGGTGGTCAGCACCACGCCATCGAGCGGGTAGCCGTAGAGCACCTCCACCAGGCCCAGATAGGCGAGGTTGCGGTCCAGAGCCGCGGTGGGACGCTTGCCGGTCTCCTGGATGGGGTGGACCGGAAACTCGATGGCGATGCCGCCCGCCGTGCGGATCCCCTCGCGGATGCGGTCGGCCAGGACCAGATGATGCCGGTTGCAGGGCGACAGGTCCGAACCGGTCTGGGCAATGCCGATGATCGGCCGCCCCGATTGAAGTTCTTCCAGCGTCAGGCCGAAATTGAGATAGCGCTCAAGATACAGGGCGGTCATATCGACATTGGACGGATCGTCGAACCAGGCCCGGGAGCGCAATCGGCGGGGGGGATGATCGACGGACATGGCGGGGCGCGTTTCAAATCAAGGATGAGAGCCTGGACTTTAGGTCCGGACGGCGACGGCGCCAACGAAAACGCCGCGGGCCTCGCGACCCGCGGCGTTTGCCGGTCATGGTCAATTCGCCGATCAGACGGTCGACGGCGTCCGACGCATGGCGCGCAAGGCGACGCCCAAACCGCCGAAGCCGACCAGCATCAGCGCCCAGGCGCCAGGCTCAGGAACCGCGGCGCCGAAGAACGACACTTCACTGACAAAGGTCCAGGTTCCCGGACGCTGGTCAAATTCGAGGGTGTGCGAACCGCCGGTCAGACTGAGGCCGGAGAAGTCGATCACGCCAATGGTTCCTCCCGCGGGTGCGGTGAAGGGCGTATTGACCCCGTCAATCAGAATAGAGGCCGGCGAGAAGACGCCGCCGCTCCCGCTGTTGTCGAGATAGACCTTGATGTCGGTGATGGTCGGGCTGCCCGCAAAATGAAAGGTGACCGCCGGGTTCGAGGTGACGGGTTGATACCAGCCGACATAGGGACCGGTGCCGGCCGCATTCTCCACATTGAACCAGAAACTTGAGGCGATCACGCCGTCGGTCAGGTCACCCTGGCCGCCGGTCAGGGCCG
Source organism: Caulobacteraceae bacterium (assembly GCA_043740995.1). GTDB lineage: Bacteria > Pseudomonadota > Alphaproteobacteria > Caulobacterales > Caulobacteraceae > Acaudatibacter. Next base: position 2,267 of record JAYUBD010000548.1, read on the forward strand.
CGCCATCCGTCGAGGTGGCGCCGGCGCCCGAATAGGCGAGGTCCCAATAGTTGAAGGAGCCGCCGCTGGCCTGCCCGTCGCCGTTCGGGGTGTCGTAGCTGGTGGCCGCGATCTGGGCCGCGACGGCGGGCGCTGCGATAGCGCCGGCGGCCAGAGCCGCCAAGCCGACTAAACCATATTTCAAGACTGCATTGCGCATGTTCAATCCTTTCTCTGAGATCGACGGCACATTACAGCCGCCTTTTTACGAACACAACGCAAAACCCATAAGTTCCAGGCGATGGGTAATTTCGACCGGGGCGCGAGGCCGGGCCTTATCAACCTGGACGCGCCCGCCGAACTTGGGTCGGCCATGATCATCGCCTATCTGCGGTTTTGTCGAAGCCTTTCGAGATCCTGACATGCCCCTGTCGCCCTTATGCCGCGCGCTCCTGACGGTCGCCGTTATCTGCATCGCCCCCACCACATGGGCCGCTTCGCCGCGGTCCGCGGCCCTTCCGCCCGCGAGCCAGGCGCTGGTGGACCGGGCGGTGGCCTATCTGCAGGGGCTGACCACCGCCCAGGGACGTTTCGTCCAAAGCGATCCCCGGGGATTCGTCAGCCAGGGAACCTTTTACCTGCAACGCCCCGGCAGGGCGCGGTTCGACTATGATCCACCCTCGGGCAAAGCCGTGGCATCCGATGGCCACCTGGTTTCAGTGGTGGACCGACGCTTGAAGACCCTGCAGAATTATCCCCTCGGCTACACGCCGCTCGGCCTGTTCCTCGCCAAGGATATCCGCCTGGATCGCGGTGTCGCGATTGGCCCGGTAATCGAGGGAGCGGACAGCTTCACCATCGTCGCCCGCGACGCGCGCAAACCATCGCAAGGTCAGATCGCCCTCATTTTCGCCGCCCAGCCGGTGGCGCTGCGCGGTTGGGCGTTAACCGACGCCCAGGGCGCGACCGTTAAGGTCAGCCTTTCCGGCTTCAGGCGGGCCGCCCCCCATCCTGCCGCCTTCTTCCACCTCGCCGATCCCCGTCCGGGACCGGCCCCGGGCGATATCCGCTAGGGCCGACCGGCCTCATCGCTCCCGGCGCTTGAGCGCCACATAGAGCGCGCCTTCCCCCCCATGTCGGCGATGGGCTTCCGACAGTCCCGACACCACGGCGCGCAGGGGGGCTTCGGCGAGCCATTCGGGGGTGCGGCGGCGAAGCACGCCATCGCCCAGGGCGCCCTTGCCAGTGATCACCAGTACGGTCCGTTGGCCCTCAGCATGAGCGCGCAAGATATAGCCGGTCAGGGCGGACCGGGCGCGATCCTGGTCAAGTCCGTGCAGATCGATCGTGCCGGCGGCGGCCTCGCGCCCGCGAATCAGGCGGCGGTGGCGACCAGGTTCAAGCGCGATCGGCGGCGGGCGTGAGGTCTTTGGCGCTTTGCGCACCGGTCGCGCGATCTGTGGCGGAACGGGCGGGGTCCTGACGGCGGATTTGGCGGCGACCACGGGCGTTGGCGGGCTCGGTTTCGCCACCCTGCCCGGCAGAGGTCTAACCGTGGCCGCGACCACCGCCCACA
>JAYUBD010000549.1:0-3809 GCA_043740995.1 Caulobacteraceae bacterium
CGACGAATGGCATCCTGTTCAAGAATGCGTCGGCGTTGGAGGACGCTACCAAGCTGAACGTTATCATCTTTGACAAGACCGGCACTCTGACCATGGGTCTGCCCGAGGTGGTGGACATTGTGACGGCCGCAGGCGCTTCCGAAGATCAACTTCTGTCCGCCGCCGCCGCCGTCGACGCCGGGTCGGACCATCCCCTGGCTCAGGCTATTCTGCGGCGGGCTTCCAAGGTGAAGTCGCCCAAGGCCACCGGCTTCAAGAACCTCGAAGGAAAGGGCGCGCGCGCCGAGATCGAAGGAAAAACCGCCCTGCTCGGCAACAAACTGTTGATGACCGAGAACAAGGTCGACCTCGGCGAACTAAGCACGAAGTCCGAGGCGCTCCAGGGCGCCGGGCGGACCGTGGTGCACCTCGCCGTGGACGGTAAACTCTTGGGCTTGATCGCCATTGCGGACGCCGTGAGACCGACGGCGATAGAGGCAATCAAGGCGCTGCGCGCGCGGGGGCTCGACGTCGTCATGCTGACGGGAGACAATCAGGCGACGGCCGAGCGGATCGCCAAGGGCCTCGGCATCGAAACCGTGCTGGCCGACGTGCTGCCCGCCGACAAGGCCAGCAAGGTCAAGGAACTTCAGGCCCAGGGCAAGAAGGTCGGGATGGTCGGAGACGGCGTCAATGACGCTCCGGCCTTGACCCAGGCCGATGTCGGCTTTGCGATCGGCGCCGGCACGGACGTCGCCATGGAGAGCGCCGATATCGTACTCATGAAGAGCGACCCCCTGGACGTGGTCGGCGCTCTCGAACTCTCCCGGGCCACACTCAGGAAAATGCACCAGAACCTCTGGTGGGCAGTGGGCTACAACGTCATCGCTTTTCCGCTGGCGGCCGGCGTTCTTTATCCATTCCTGCTCTCGCCGGCCGCCGCCGCCGCCGCCATGTCGGGCAGCACAGCGATCGTCGCGGTCAATGCGCTGATGCTAAAGCGGACCAACCTGAAGGGCATCCATAGTAAGATCGCGAAAGCGACGCCCGCTCTTAAGGCCGCCCCGGAAGCCGCGGCGGCATGACCTTTCGAGCCGACCCCTCGGGCGTACCGCTTGGGGCGATGGCCGTGTTGATGGCGTCGGTGTTCACGGTGTCGATCGGGTATGGGGTCCTTCTGCCACTGCTTCCCTACTTGATCGAGCGACTGCTCGGCGCAGGCGGGAACGCGGGGCAGGTTGCCCGCTCGACCGGCCTGCTGACCGGCCTTTACACGCTGTCGCTGTTTCTCTTCGCCCCGGTGTGGGGTTGGCTATCGGATCGGTACGGACGGCGCGCCATCCTTTTGGTCGGGTTGATTGGATTTAGCGTGACCATGTTGACCTTCTCGTTCATCGAGAACCTGGCGGCGGTCTATGCCGAGCGCATCCTGAGCGGACTATTCGCCGCGGCCGTGACGCCAGTGGCGCTGGCCGCAATCGGGGATCTGGCGACAACGGAAGAGGCGCGCGGCCGTCGCCTCACCTACGTCAGCCTCGCCGGAATCAGCGGGTTTCTGCTCGGACCAATGACGGGCGTGTTCATCTCCCGCGGCGCGGCCAACCTTCTCCCGGCAGTCGGGCCCGCCAGGTCTCTCGCCCTCCCCCTGACGGGGACCGCAATCCTCGCGCTTCTCGTGGCGGCGGCCGCGGTGATCGCGGTCCCAAGCACGAGGCCGGACGATGTAACCTCGACGCGCGACCAAGCCACTTCGAGGACTGCCCCATGGCTTATCTCCAGGCTGCTCTTCCTCGCGTTGATCGTCTCCGCCGGGGTGGGCGTGTTCGAGGTTGGATTGGTGCTTCGCGGAAAACAGGAGCTTGGCCTAACGCAGTACCAGATCGCCGCGATGTTCACCGAATGCAGCCTAGTAATGATTCTTGTGCAAGCGGTCGTGTTCTCGCCGTGGGTGAAGCCCGCAACCACCCGATGGTTCATCGCACCGGCCCTCGCCATCCTAGCCGCTGGCTTGTTCCTGGTTCCCCAAGCTTCCGATTTTCGCCTCATGCTGGTGGTGATCGGGGCGGTTGCCGCAAGCGCGGGGATCTTATCGCCCATCCTGACCTACTGGATCTCCAACAAGGCGGGCAAGGCGCAGGGCGCGCAACTTGGCAAGCAGACCGCCGCGGCGAGTTTGGGCGCGGCCGTTGGTTCGGCAGCCGGAGGCCTGCTGTTCGGATTCGCGGGCATCCCCGGCGCGAGCTTCCTGCTCGTGGCGGTGCTCGCCCTGGGGGGAGTCCTGGTTAGTCTGGGCCTGCCCAGACTGCTCGTGGCTGGGAATCGAGTCCAGGCTGGCCACGATGGTGAGGTTCCGAGGACCGTTTTTCCTCAGGGTCAGCATGCAGAGCAGAGCCAAACTAGTGCGATGGCGCAGCGAGGTCAGGGCCCGCCGGCGGCGCGCAGGTCACTTTTCCGCAAATGAAGGCTCGACGCATGCTCGACCAACAACAACAGGACAGTCAGCGATGAAAGCTTGCGTCTATTTTGGGTCTGAGAAGAAGAGCTTGGAAGAGCGACCAAAACCGGAACTCCAGACGCCTATACGGAGCATTCTTCACACGGATTACCGGTCCACACGCGCGAAACTGAGTTTGCTCGGACTGCAGAATGGCGATCGGGTCATCCATGAAGCCCGCTAGCCCACGCGTCCTGGCGCTCAATGGAGGTTCCTCGAGCATCAAGTTCGCGCTCTTTGACGCCGGCGGTCCGCTTCGACGGCTCATGGCGGGTGGGATCGAGCGGATTGGACTGGCTGACGCCACCCTAAAGTTGAAGGGCTTGACCTCGGCGGACGATTTTTCGCGTTCAGTAGCGGCCTCGGACCACACCGCGGCAGTGAGCATTCTTGTCGATTGGATCGAGGATCGCATTGGACGCGATGCGCTTACCGCCGTGGGGCATCGCGTGGTGCATGGGGGCTCGAAGTACAGCGAGCCGAGGATAATCACCTCTGAACTGCTTGAGGACCTACGCCGGCTCAGTTCGTTCGATCCTGAGCATTTGCCGGAAGAAATCCTGTTGGCCGAGGCCGTTCATCAGCGATTTCCCGCCCTTCCCCAAGTGGCGTGTTTCGACACGGCGTTTCACCATGATCTGCCGCGCGTGGCGCGCTTGTTGCCGATCCCGCGCCGCTACGAGGCCTTGGGCGTGCGGCGATATGGGTTTCATGGACTTTCGTACGCGTTTCTCATGGGGGAACTGGGCCGCCTGGCCGGCGCGGAAGTGGCGCAAGGCCGGATCATCCTCGCCCACCTGGGCAATGGCGCGAGCCTGGCTGCGGTGCGAGGCGGCAAATCCGTGGACACGAGCATGAGTTTCACCCCGACAGCCGGGGTGCCGATGAGCACTCGCTCCGGCGATCTCGATCCCGGACTGTTCGGGTATCTGGCCCGGACCGAGGGCCTCGACGCAAAACGCTTCAACGAGATGGTCAATTTCCAGTCCGGGCTGCTTGGTGTGTCGGAGACCAGCTCCGACATGCGCGTCCTCCTTGACCGCGAGACACAGGATGTTCGGGCGGCCGAAGCGATCGCGCTGTTCTGCTACCAGGTCAAAAAATGGATTGGCGCCTTCGCGGCGGCATTGGGCGGGCTCGACTCGCTCGTGTTTGCCGGAGGCATTGGCGAGAACGCCCCTCCGGTCCGTACTCGAATTTGCGATGGGATGGGCTTCTTGGGAATCGAGCTCGACGAAAAGCGAAACGCGGCGAATGACGACGTGATTTCCATAGCCGCCAGCCCGGTTGCAGTCCGCGTCATTCGCACCGACGAAGAACGCATGATTGCCGAGAT
>JAYUBD010000550.1:0-3799 GCA_043740995.1 Caulobacteraceae bacterium
CCCAGTTCCAGAACCAGCCGGTTGAAGCCGTCGCTCTCGACTTCGCCGTTCCAGACCGCCAGAAAGGCCGCCTCGAACGGGCCCTGGACCGAGGCGAAGGTCAGCGCCTCGCCGTGTTCATCGTCCAACAGGAATTCATGGATCCAGACTGTGCCGCCGCCGGCGGGTGTCTTGCCGCCCTCCCCTTGCGGGCTGGTCGCCGAGCCGTCCTCCGTCACGACGCTCAGGCCCATGGCCTGAAGGATGGGGATCACCCGCGAGAGCCGCACCGGATCGCCGCTCCGGCAATAGAGTTTGAAGCGGAAATGAGCCCGGACGTCATCGGCCCGACGGAAGGCGCGGACCGCGATGGTGTTCTCGCCCAGACCCGCCAGAACCGCGATATCGCGCGCCGCCTCACCGGCGTCATTGCGATCCCGGTAGCCCGGCGGGAAGGCGCCAAGCCAGGCGCTGAGCCATCGCTGCGCCGCCGCCCGCGGCGCGGTTTCGCGGATTTCCGCTTCGAGATCGTCATCCCAGGTGCGGCCGGCGCGAATGATCGCCGCCTCGACCACGGCAAGATCCGGCTCAAGATGGGCGCCCGGCGTCACCGCGATGATGAAATGCACCCGGGCCAGGGGCGCATCCGAAAAGCTTGGATAATAGGCGGTGACCCGGCCGCTATAGGCTCGGGCCAGGATCTCGCCGGCCTTGCGGCGGAAGTCGGCGTCATAACGGTCGCGGGGGGTATAGACGAGGGCGGAGATGAAGCGGTCGAAAGGGTCGCGCCGCACGAACAGCTTGACCTTCGGTCGGTCAAACAGGTGGAGAATATCGAGGGCCGTCGTCAGCAGCTCGCCCTCGCCGATCTGGAACAATTCGTCCCGGGGATAGGTCTCCAGGATGTTCGACAGCCGCATCGCGTTGTGGCTGTCGCGCGCAAATCCGGCGGCGTCCATCACGTGTTCCACCTTGCGCCGCAGCAAGGGAATCTGAGGGGCCGGCTGGTCATAGGCGTCGGCGGTGAACAGGCCGACAAAGCGCATTTCGCCTGCCGGCCTGCCATCGGCCCCGTACCGGCGCACGCCGACATAATCCATATAGACGCGGCGATGGACGCGGGAGCGGAGGTTGGACTTGGCGATCACCACCGGCTCGGCCACCTCCAGGCGCCGCTTCAGCGCCGCCGACAACACGGCTGGCTCATTGGTCCGGCGAAGCACCCTGCGCGCCGGATCGCGCAGCACGCCCAGGCTGCCTTCCGGCTCGTAGAGAGGCTCCTCGGCGGCGTATTCGCCGTCGGCGGCGCGGGGATAGTCATAGGATCGCGCGCCCAGATAGACGAAGTGCCCGTCGTCCATCCAGCGCAGGAAAGCGACCAGTTCGGTGAGCACGCCCGGGTCGCACGGCGCCGCGGTCTGAAGGTCGTTGATCGCCCGGCTCATCGCCGCGCGCATGGCGTCGAAATCACCGATGGCCAGCCGCACGTCGTCCAGACTGGCGCGCACGCCGCTGACCAGGGCGTTCCGGCGCTCCGGCCCGACCGGCGAGAGCCAGACCTGAATCATCGAGCGGCGGACCGCGCCCTCGATGACCACAGGGTGGAACATGGCGCGCACCACCGCGCCGCTCTCGGTGACTTCGCCCATGACGCTGTCGACCAGGAACGGCGCGTCAGGCTGGACCACCTCCAGCAGATCGGCGGCGAGATCGCGACCGCCCTCGCCCCGCGCCCGGATCAGCCGCACCTGGGGCGCGTCGCCGTGGGCGGCGGCGGCGAAGGTCCGAAAATCGATCAAGGCGGCGCCAAGATCGGCGGCCGTCACGCCGGCCAGCTCGCCCGCCCGCAAATCCTCCAGCACGGATTCCAGAAACCCGGGCCGCATTCCGGGCGCGGCCAGCCGCACGTTCGCAAGATCGAGCGCCGCGCCGGGGCTTTCGGACTGCGTCAGGTCAGACATACGGACTCCCGGCGGATCTTACACAAGGTGTTTGTGCCCTGAAGAATATAGCGGCCTCACGGCGCAGTGACGCCGGATGCAGCGCTCTCAAGCCCCGGTTCCGACAAACGCCCCACTCCCTGTGGGTCGCCATTGGCGCTTAACAGTATAGCGATCCAACGCGTTCCCTCGAACTGGGCGAGAATGACCATCACCAACACGGTGAGCGGCGTTGACAGAAACATGCCGGTCAACCCCCAGACGGCGCCCCAGAAGGCCAAAGACAGCAGCACCACCAGGGGATCGACATTGAGGCTGTCACCCTGCATGCGCGGCAGCAGAATATTGCCGACCACGAAGGTGATCAGCCAAAGCCCGACCAGCACGATGGCGGCCTGACCATAGCCATTGAACTGCAGCAGGGCGAACAGGGCCGGCAGGACGACCGCCGCGATGGCCCCGATGATCGGCACATAGTTGACCAGGAAAACCAGGAAGGCCCAGAACAGGGCATTCTCCAATCCCACCAGAACCATGACCAGCCAGGACGCCCCGGCGATCAGCGCGCCCAGCAAGGTCTGGATCAGCAAATAGCGCTCGACGGAGTCGCGGACGCGCAGGAACAGGTGCAGCGCCTCCTGCCGGGTCTCCCGGTTGCGGAACAGCCGCACCGCCTTGCGTTCGAATGTGTGACGCGACGCGATCAGGAAGCCCAGATAGACCAGAACGAAGATCGCGCTGCCGGCGAAGCCCTGCAGACCGGCGGCGACGGCGCCTAGATATTGCGTGGGATCAAACCGCCGGAACAGCTGATCCACCGAATGCGGACCCCGAAAGTGGACCGCGTGCGCGCTCGTGGCCAGCAACATGTTGAGCTTGGGCGTCAGTCGCGCCAGGCTGGCCAGAAAGTCGCCAGCATTGTTGGCCAGCACCCAGGCGGAGATACCAAATCCGCCGGCCGAAAGGATGATCGCCAGCGTCATGGCCGCGCCGCCGGGCCATCGCGGGGCATGTTGGCGTATTCGCCGCGCGAACCCCTCGACCATCACGGCCAGGAAGATCGCCAACAGGAACGGCGTGATGATATCCGCCATCCAGCGCAGCGCGGCGCCCGCCACGACGACCGCGATGATCACCAGAGCGTTTCGACCGACGCCGGAACTCGGATTGACCATGCGGCGTTCCTCTCGCGCCTTTTCCCCACAAAGGCCGCAAAAAAAGTGCATAAGCGAACTCTCATCCATTCTCCACCGGCGAGCGAACGCTTCAAGGGGCTTGCGGCCCCAAGTTACGCTTTGCCCCTGCAGGACGCGCTGTTTGTTGACGACCGATGTGACCGACTCCCCATCTCAGGTGTTAAGCGCGGCGGCCTGGTCCCGTCGGCTGGCGGAGTATCGCCGCCCCAGTTATGTGCGCGGGTTTGTTGAACTGGCCATCACCCTGATCCCCCTGGCGGCGGTGTCGGTGCTGTCCTGGGAGGCCCTGCGACATCACATTTGGTGGGGGCTGCTACTGGTGCCGCTCGCCGCCGCCTTTCTCATGCGACTGTTCATGATCCAGCACGATTGCGGACATGGGGCGTTTTTCCCCAGTCAACGGGTCAATGACTGGCTGGGGCGCGCCCTGGGGATCCTGACCCTGACCCCCTATGATTATTGGCGCAGGGCCCACGCCCTGCACCATGCCACCCATGGCGCCCTCGATCGTCGGAGCATCGGGGGCATCGACACCCTCACGGTGGATGAGTACCGCGCCCTGTCGCCCCTAAGGCGCCTGGGCTATCGGCTCTATCGGCATCCCCTGGTGATGTTCGGGCTCGGCCCGGCCTTTGTTTTCCTGCTGCAGCACCGCTGGCCGGCCGGCATGATGCGGGACGGCTG
>JAYUBD010000551.1:0-12096 GCA_043740995.1 Caulobacteraceae bacterium
CAAGGCGTCGCCGCTGAGACGCCGCGTGATCCAATCGGTTTTCGCCGCGGCGTCCAGGCCGTCGTAAAACCGGATGGCCGAGGCGTTCCAGTCGAGCACCGCCCATTCCAGGCGGGCGAGGTCTTCGGTGGCGCAACGCCGGGCGAGCGCGCTCAACAGCGCCCTGCCGACCCCCGCGCCCCGGGCCGACGGGCGCACGTACAAGTCTTCCAGATACAGGCCATGTCGCCCTTCAAAGGTGGAGACGCTGTAGAACCACAGGGCGAAACCAACGGCCTCGCCATCGACCAGGGCAAGATCGCAGAAGGCGCGTGGCGCCGGCGCGAACAGCAGCCGTTCCACGTCCGCCAGCGTGATCTTCACCTCGTGCGACAACCGTTCGAACGCGGCGAGTTCACGGATGAAGTCGAGGATCCTGGGGGCGTCGGCGGGGGCGGCAGGTCGGATGGCCAGGGTCTGCGGCATGGGTGTCTTTGTATTGAAGCTGAATGAAGTCCGAGCAGGGCGCTCAGAGGGTGCGATACCAATCGACGCCCTGCCTGTCAGCCTCGCGGACGACAATGCCCCGATGGATCAGGCAGTTGAGATGGGCCAGCGCCTCGCCGGTGGCCATGCCGAGCAGCGGCGGGGTAATCGCACGCTTGAACAGCGCGCCGAACACATCAACGGCCCGCTTCGGCTCGGCCAGGCGGCGCGTGAGCAGGTTCAGACCCCGTTCATGCCCCAGGATCAAATGATCCAGCCTCGCGTGAAGCCCATGGAAGGGATCATTGTGCGCCGGCAGCACCAGGACATCGTCGGGGATCAGGGTCTTGATCCTGGCCAGGGAGGTCAGCCAGTCGTGCAGGGGATCGCCGTCCGGCTCGGTGGGGAAGACCGACACATTGGAGGAGATCCGCGGCAAAACCTGATCCCCCGAAATCATCACCTTCAGCGCCGGGCAATAGAGACAGGCATGTTCCGGCGAGTGGCCATTGCCCATCACCACCCGCCAGAGATGATCGCCGATGTGGAGTTCTTCGCCGTCAACAAGACGCCGAAAGCTGTCGGGCAGGGCGTGCATGTTCTTGCCAAAGCCGCCGAACCTCGCCTGGTAGGTGTCGAGCGCCTCGCGATCCCAGCCCGCGGCCCGATAGAATCGCAGACCGTCCTCGGGCGCCTCGCGGCCGGTGTCGGCGGCCATCACCCGGCACATCAGATATTCCAGGCGACTCATCCAAAGGCGGCAATCGAATTTGCGAGTGATCCATCCGGCCATGCCCACATGGTCAGGATGCATGTGGGTGACCAGCACCCGGGTCACCGGCTCGCCGTGCAGCACCTCGGCGAACACCCCGCGCCAGGCCTCGGTGGTGGCCGGCGTCTGCATCCCGGTATCGACGATGGCCCAGCCGCCCTCCTCCTTGAGCGCCCAGATGTTTATGAAGGCCAGGGCGCCGTCGAGGGGCATGCGCATCCACTGGATCCCTGGCGCCACCTCGACCGCGCGCCCCGGAGCGGGACCTTCGGTGAACGGATAGACCAGCCGCGGCCGCCCACCCTCGACTTGCCCAATTCCATCGCCCAACTGACGTCCCTTTCCGTGGCTCGCGGCATCATTGCGCCGCATCGACGCGGCCATGCTGATCGACCGGCGCACCGCCATCTTGACCCCGCCACGCCCGGCGGGCATGGGAGCGACAGAACAATGCTTATAGCAAGGGAGATACTGGCATGAGGGCTCTGGGAATAGGTCTGGCCGCCGCCTTGATCGTCGCGGCGCTTTCGCCCCAGTTCGCCTGGGCGGCGGCCAAGGACGCCAAGACGTCGCCCATCTCCAAGGAGCTTCGCGCGGCCGGCATGGCCGCCGCACCCGGACTGGTCAGCGCGGCCGGCGCCGATTGCCAGATCGCCGACGCCCGGCAGGTGGGCAGCAGCGTCGATCCCAAAACCAAGGTGAAGAGCTCGCTTTATGAATTGGCCTGCACCAATAACCTCGGGCTCCTTTTGGTCCAGGCCGCCGACGCGCCGCCCAGCGTGTTCACCTGTCTCGAAGCGGCCGAGCCCCGCGCCGACGGCAAGCCCGCCGGGACCCAGTGCATCTTGCCGGGCAATGCGGCGCCCCGGGATGGTCTGATTCCCTATGTCGCCAAGTCCGGCATTCCCTGCACCCTGGCCAAGACCCGCGCCGTCGGCCATTCGGCCACCTTGACGGTGGTGGAGGTGACCTGTCAGGAAGCCAATGGCGGCTACATCATGCAGATCTCCTCGCCGCCCCGACTCGACAAGCCGATCACCATGAATCCGTGCATCGGCTACACCGAAAACGGCAATATCAAATGCACCCTGACCGAGCGGTCGGCGCAGCTGGCGGTGGTGGACAATCTCGTCGCTCAGTCCGGCAAGCCCTGCGTCATCAAGGACCGGTCGTTTGTGGGGGCCACCGATAGCGGCAAGATGTATTACGAGGTCGCCTGCCAGAACGGCAAAGGCTACATGCTCGAACAGGCCTCGTCCGGCGCCTTCGCTCACGCGATGGATTGCACCGAAGCCGACAGCATCGGCGGCGGTTGCAAGTTGACCGACTCACGTCAGGCCAAGACCGAGCAGGATGCGCTCTACACCGCGCTGTCTAACAAGGCGGGCTTCCCGTGCCAGGTGTCGGGCTATGCGCCGCTTCCGCTCACGCCGACCTACAAGGGCAGCGAAGTGGTAGAGCTCAGCTGCGCCAATCGGCCGGACGGCGGCATAGCGGTGTTCGCCCCCGCCGGCGGAAAGTCGATGGTGTTCGATTGCGCCCATTCCGAGCTGGTGGGCTATCGTTGCTCGCTGACCAAGGCCGCGGCGGCCTATCCCCGACTGACCGCCGACCTGAAGAGTCTCGGCAAGGGCAGCTGCGCGACATCCAACAGCCGCATGGTCGGCATCACGCCCGACAAGCGTGGATTCCTCGAAGTCGCCTGCTCCGATGGCCTGCAGGGCTATATGATCGAATACACGCTCTCGCCGATCGAGCCCAAGATCGCCATTGTCTGCGGCGAAGCCAAGGGTATCGCCGGGGGCTGCACGCTACCGGGCAACGTCAACCCCAAGAAGAGCTGAGAGCCGCCACCAGGCCGTCCCGGCGGCCGCATCGCCATGGGGCCGCGCCTGCCGGCCAACGGCCTAGAGGACGATAACCCCGTCGTCCGGCGCGGTCGCGAACAGCCGCTCAATGGCCGTCGACCGCCGTTTGCGGGACAGGGTCTGGTTGATATAACCCTTGTCGGTGATCTCTCCGGAGGGGGCATCCGGCGCGTCCGATAGGATGAGCACGCGGGCGATTCGGCCGCTGCCGCCCCGAGCGCCTTGGTTCAGGCGCTCCAGCCCGGCGCGAACGGCGCCGCGCACCTGCGAATGCCCGGCTGCCTGAGCCAAGGTCCCGGCTCCCCGCGCCAATGCCGCGCAAAACGGGGCGTTGAGAAAGATCAACAGGCCCACCGCCGCCTGGCCTTCGCCGCACACCACCGCGTCGGACGCCGCCCCGCCGATCGCCGAGACCGCCGCCACCCGCAGTGCCCCGGCGGTGACGAAGGTGCCGCTGGCCAGTTTGAAGTTCTCGGAGAGCCGTCCATCGAAAGCGAGCCCCTTCTCGAAGTCTTCCGCCTCGAGCGCCCGCGCCGCATCGCCCAGTCGATAAAAACCCTCCTCATCAAAGGCCTCATCCGTGGCTTCCGGGTTGCGGTAATAGCCGGCGGAGACCTGCGGACCCTTGACGCGAAATTCGAGGCGGCCCTGATTGGGAACCAGCTTCACCGTGGTCTGCGGCACCGGCAGGCCCATCAGCCCCATGGTCAGGTTCGGCCAATGCACATTGGTCGCCGTCGGTCCGGTTTCAGTGGCGCCATAACCGCTGGCGAAGCTGATCGTTTCGCCCACCGTGGCGACGGCCACCGCCTGAATGCGGTCGCAGATTGATTGACCCAGGGCCGCCCCGCCATATTGCAAGACCCGAACGCGGCTGAAAAACATCCTGGCGAGATCGCCGTCCCGCTCCAGTTCGCCGGCCAGCAGGTCCCAACCGGCGGGGACCATGTTGTGATAGGTAGGGGCGATGTCTTTTAGGTTGCGCACCGTTTCCTGATGGCGCCCGGCCACCGGTTGACCCCCATCGATATAGAGTGTCCCGCCGCGATGAAGCACCATCTGCAGGATGGCGTTGGCCCCCAGGCTGTGACTCCAGGGCGCCTGGTTGACCACCACCGGCGGGTCCGGATCGACATAGCAGGCGGCGACCTGCGCGGCGTTGATCGCGACGGCCCGATGCCGGCAAATCACCGCCTTGGGCTGGCCGGTGGACCCCGACGTCAGCAACAGCTTGGCGATGGCGTCCGGGTCGGGGCGGGCCGTCAACGGCGCGTGGCGCAATAGCATGTCGAGGGTCGTAGCGCCCGGCCGATCGCTTCGCAGAGCGATCACCGGAAGGCTGACGAGGCAATCGGCCTGTAACGCGCCGGCAAACGCCCGGGCGTCATCGACGAACACGGCGACGGGCGCGATCAGGGCCACGGCGTGCGCCAAGCGGGAGAGATCCGCCCCGGCCATACCATATTGCGGTGAGACTGCCGCGATGGGTATGCCCAGACTCATGGCGCCAAACGCCAGCAGGGCATGGTCGATGCTGTTGCGCGCCAGGATCAGCACCGGCGAACCCGGCTCCAGTCCAAGGTCGGCCAGGCCGCCGGCGATGCAGGCGGTCCGCTCGCGCGCCTCTTTGAACGCGACCCGGCGCCATCCATCACCCGAACGCTCGGCCAGCCAGGGTCGATCCGGGCTCTCGCGCGCCCAATGGTCGAGGGCATCCAGGGCTGTCGTGAACGCACTCGTCAGCGGCGTGGGGTTGTGCAGCAGGATCGCGCCATCGGCGCGGTGCTCCACCACAAGATTGCGCGGGGCGTAGCGCGGATCGCGCATCGGGGTCTGGATGATGGCCATGGCTGGCTTATGGCGGGGGAAGCCCGACCGTTCAATGCGGCGCGCGCGCGCTCATGGTCGTTGACGCCCGACCGCGCCATTGGCCTTCCTTAGCGGGCGTTTCGGGTGAGTGATCAATACGGTGTGGGCCTCTGACGATGGTGCAGCTCGCGCTTCCTCAAGGACGCAGCCTGGCCGCCGCTGGCGCGCACCAGCTTTCCCTACCCCCTCAAGGTCTCCAGAAACCGCACCGGCTCGCCGATTCCGGGGGCGACCACTTCGCCGTCGCGCATCACCACCTGGCCCCGAATGATCGTCGCCATCGGCCAGCCCTTGGCTTCGAAGCCGTCAAAGGGGGTCCAGCCGGAGCGGGTGGCCATTTGGTCATGGGTGATGGTTCGGCGGGCCTTCAAATCCACCAGAGTGAGGTCGGCGTCGAAGCCCTCGGCCATACGGCCCTTGTCGGCCATCCCGAAAATCCGCTGTGGGCCGTGGCTGGTCAGATCGACAAATCGCTCAAGGCTCAAGCGCCCTTCGGCGACGTGCGTGAGCATGATCGGCACCAGGGTTTGCACGCCCGGCATGCCGGAGGGCGAGGCCGGGTAGGCTCTGGCCTTTTCCTCGCGGGTGTGGGGCGCGTGGTCGGAGCCGAGAACATCGGCGACGCCGTTTTCCAGGCCAAGCCAGAGGGCGGCGCGGTGCGCCGCATCACGGATCGGCGGGTTCATCTGGGCGAAGCCCTTCAGCCGCTCATAGGCTTCGGGGCCCTCCAGGGTCAGGTGCTGCGGCGTCAGCTCCACGCTGGCGACATCCTTGTTCAGGGCGAGGAAGGCGATCTCCTCGGCGGTGGTGACGTGCAGCACGTGAATGCGCTTGCCGAGCGCCTTGGCGAGACCCACCAGCCGGCGCGTGGACCGGATCGCCGAGGTCGCGTCGCGCACCTCCGGATGGCTGGTCCAATCGCCGGTGCGCGCCAAGGGCCGCCGCTCAACCAGGCGGTATTCATCCTCGGAATGGAAGGCGGCGCGGCGATTGATATTGCGGAGGATCGCCGCCACGCCCTCGTCGTCCGGCACCAGCAGTGTGCCGGTCGATGCGCCCATGAACACCTTGATCCCGCAACAGCCGGGCAGCCGTTCCAGCTCGCCCAGCCAGTCGGCGTTGTCGTGGGTGCCGCCGACATAGAAGGCGTGATCGCAATGCATGCGGCCCTTGGCCCGGGCCAGCTTGTCGGCGAGCGCGGCGGCGTCGGTCGTGGTCGGTTCGGTATTTGGCATTTCAAAAACCGCTGTCACGCCGCCCAGCACCGCCCCGCGAGAACCTGTCTCCAGGTCTTCCTTCCATTCCAGACCGGGTTCCCGAAAATGCACCTGGCTATCGACCACGCCGGGCAGGACGGTCAGGCCGCTCGCGTCGAACACCTCGCCGGCCGAGGCGGCGGCAAGGTCGCCGACCGTGACAATCTTGCCGGCGCGAATACCGACATCCGCCCTCCCGCGCCCGGCGTGACTGACCACTTCCCCGCCGCGAACGATCAGATCGTAGAGCTCAGCCATGGATGTCTCCGGCAAGACCTTGGGTGTCGTCGATCAGGGACCGGGCGACGGCGACCACGCCCTCGACCGACAGGTCCATCATATGACAGATCGCCTGGTTCAGTCGCGGATCCTGTTCGCGAATTTCGTCGAAGCCGCGCGGCCCTCGCACCGTGCGGGTCGCCTCGCCCCAGGGGGCGTAGAGCCGCTCGTCCGAAGGGCCGAACAGGCCAAGGGTGGGGGCGCCAGCCGCCGCCGCCATGTGCATCAGGCCGGAATCGCCGCCGATGAACAGCCGCGCGTGGCCGAGCGCGGCGAAGGAGACCAGCAGATCGGGCTCGCCCACCAGATCGATCAGCCGACCGCGCGGCACGGCGGCGCGCAGCGGGGCGGCGGCAACCTGATCATCCGGTCCGCCCAATACCATCAATCGACCGCCCGCCAAGGGACCCCCCGGACCCAGCAAGGCGCGCGCCGCCAGAGCGAAGCGCTCGGCTGGCCAGGTCTTGCCCACCCAGTTCGCGGCCGGGGCGACCGCCAGGATCGGCCCCGGGCCCGCCGTGAGCCGCGCGGCGCGTGCCCGGGTTTCGGAGCCGACGAACAGGAAGGGGGCCGGCGGTTGATCCTCAAGCTTCAACAACCGCGCCGCATCGATCACTTTGTGTAGCGCCGCGTCCCCGACCACGTGCACGGCCCGGCGGGTCGGGCGCAGCAGCCGCGCCAGGGCCGAGCCACGCAAATCGACGACCAACCCCCAGCGCCGCCGGCGCACGCTTTGCCACAGCTGCAGCCAATGCAGCGCGAAGGGGCGTTTTGTCATCACGATCACCCTGTCGAGACCGGGTATTTCGGCGAACAGGGGGGCGGTCAGCGCGCTGGCGACGACCGTGAAGCGCGCGTGCGGAATTTCGTCGCTGAGCGTCTTGATCAGGCCGGAGGACAGCACCGCATCGCCGATCCGGCTGGCGGTGATGAACAGGATCGGGAAACGGGTGGCCGCCATGGCCCGCCTGTATAGAGCGACACGCCCTGGCGCTCCAGGGCGGGCGCGACCACATTACGAAGCATGGACAATCAGCCCCAATTCGCTCGTCTCGCCAGCCGCGCCGTCATCGCCGTTTCCGGTCCGGACTGGCGAAGTTTTCTGCAAGGGCTGATCACCCAGGACGTTGAAACCCTGAAACGGGAAGAGATTCGCTTCGCCGCGCTGCTTGCGCCGCAGGGCCGAGTGCTGTTCGACCTATTCGTGATCGGCATCGACGGCGGCTGCCTGATCGATTGCGCGGCCGATCAACGGGATGCGTTGATTCAGCGTCTTGGCATGTATCGTCTTCGGGCCAAGGTCGAGATCACGCCGTCGGACCTGACCGTCATGGGGCTGTGGCAGGCGGCGACATCGCCCACCGGCTGGAACGCCGATCCTCGCCTCCCCGACCTTGGTTATCGCGGATATGGCGCTCCGTCGCCGGCCGGCGCCCTCGAAGCCGACGAGATCGCCTATGAGGCCCATCGCCTGGGCCTGGGCGTCCCCGGCTCCGCCGATTGGGGGTCCGACGCCGCCTATGCCGTGGAGGCCAATTTCGATCTGTTGAACGGGATCGACTTCAAGAAGGGCTGCTTTGTCGGACAGGAAACCACATCGCGCATGAAGCGCCGCGGCGTTGTGAAGAGCCGGATGGCGCCCATCGCCTTTTCAGGACCGGCGCCGGAGAAGGGCGCCGAATTGCTGGCGGGCACGCTTCGCGCCGGCCAGAGTCTCTGCGGCGCCGACGGCGCGGCCATCGCCCTGCTGCGCCTGGATCGCCTGGCCGCCGGGCCGCTCACCCTGGCGGACGGCCGACCTTGGCGGCTCGTGTGTCCGGCCTGGCTGTCAACCGGGATAGAGGCTTAGCCGACCCCTCCCTGACCCCCCCAACGATCACACGGCCATTCATAGTCCTTGCCGCCGCCATCGTCGAACAGTTGGGCCAGCACATAGTCGAGCACGCGGCGGCTGTGGAACACGGCCCAGGTTTTCGCCCAGCCGCGGCGGGCTAGTTCGCGCGCCTGCGCATCGTCGGCGATCAGCCGGGCCAGGCCGACGGACAGGTCACCCAGATCGTCATAAAAGACCGCCTCGCCCGGGTCATAAAACCGCTCGAAGCCGGAACGCCGGTCGATCAGCACCGCGAGACCCCAACCGAAGAAATGCGTCATGCGGTCGGAGGCATAGAGCGGCAGACTGGCGCGGCGGGATAGCGACCAGCCCAGGCGCGCCGACATCAGCGCCTCAAAATAGGCCTGGCCCCGCGCCTGATCCTGCCCGCCGAGGCCGGGGGTTGAGCAACGTAGGTCGGGCAATCGGTCGCGCAATGTGGCGACGGCGCGGCTGGGCGCCAGACGACCGGCGCCGATGTCCCGGGGGTCATCATCGCTCACGGGAAACAGCAGGTCGAAAGGCGGCGCGGTCTGTTCGAAAGCGCGGCCGGTCTCGATCGCCGGGTCCACCGGATTGGGCAGATAGGCGGCGAAGGCGCCCGGGCCGGCGTCCGCGCCCAGTCCCGGTTCGGCGGTGGTCACGAACAGGGCGTCCACCACCCCCGTGCGCAAGGCCAGGCGGGTCCGGTTCTTGGCTGTGTCGATGGGGTCGATATTGATATCGGCGATGACCACGCCGGAAGACAACCGCCGCGCTTCCGCCAGAGACAGGTTGGTGATGCGGTCAGCGAAATTTAACAGGATCAGGTCCGGCTTCAACTCGTCCACGCATTGCAGAAACCGTCGATTGGCCCAGGCGCCGCCCAGCCCACGCAGGCCCAGCGGCGCCGCCGCGCGCGCCACGGCGCGGTCGGAAAATTCCACCACCAGATGATCGGCGCGGATAGCCGCCAGCGAGAGCTTGCGGCAAATATCGAACAGCGACAGGCTGGCGGTGTCACGTTCAGCGCCGGTCATCCAGTTAAAGTCGGCGACATTGAGAATGCGCATGGGCTTTTTAGGTGTGGATAGGAAAAAAGGTGGGCGTCAAGCTCTACGACGGCGAACAGGGCCGCTGCGGCTGGGCCAACCCCGCCGACCCCCTCTATGTCGCCTATCACGACGCCGAATGGGGGGTGCCGGAATATGACAGCCGCGCGCTCTGGGAAAAGCTGGTGCTCGACGGCTTTCAGGCTGGCCTGTCCTGGATCACCATCTTGAAAAAGCGTGAGGCCTTTCGCGCCGCCTTCGCCAAATTCGATCCGGACTCGGTGGCGCGCTTTGACGGCGCCGACCGCGCCCGGCTGATGGCCGACGCCGGAATCGTGCGCTCCAACGCCAAGATCGATGCCGCCATCGGGGGCGCCCGAATCTATGTTGAGATGCGGGACCGGGGCGAAGACTTCTCGGCCTTCCTCTGGGGGTTGGCGGGCGAACCGCCCCGGCAAAACCGATGGACCGCGATCAGCCAGGTCCCGGCCACCAGCCCGGCGGGAGACGCCATGGCCAAGGCGCTGAAGGCGAAGGGGTTCAAGTTTTGCGGCCCGGTGATCGTCTATGCCTTCATGCAGGCAGTGGGCATGGTGAATGACCATGTCGCCACCTGTTTCCGCCATGAGGCGGTGGCGGCCATCGGCGCGGCCCGGCGATGAGGCTCGCCGTCATTATTGGCCCGCATATGCGCCTGGAGGCTGAATGCCCGGGACCGGTCTGCGGCGTTGACGAGGCGGGGCGAGGTCCCTGGGCCGGGCCGGTCAGCGCCGCGGCGGTGATCCTCCGACCGGGCGCGCGGATCGAAGGTCTGGACGACTCCAAAAAGCTCAACGCGCGACAGCGCGACATCCTTGAAGTCGAGATCAAGGCCAGGGCGGTGGCCTGGGCGGTGGCCTTCGCGTCGGTCGAAGAGATTGAGGCGCTCAACATTCTCCACGCCTCCGGCCTCGCCATGCGGCGGGTGATCCTCGCCCTGGAGATCGCCCCGGTGTTCGCTCTGGTAGACGGGAACTATGCCTTCGACCTGCCCTGCCCGATCAGGACCGTGGTCAAGGGTGACGCCATCAGCGCCTCGATCGCCGCCGCCTCGATCCTCGCCAAAACCGCGCGCGACCGCCTGATGGTGGAAATGGACGCCGCCTGGCCAGGCTATGGCTTCGCCGCCCACAAGGGCTATGGCGTGCCGGCCCACGCCCGCGCTCTGAGCGAAAAGGGTCCCTGCCCCATCCACCGCCGCGGCTTCGCGCCGGTCAAAGCCTCGATGGCGACGAGGACGGCCGACTGACGGCGGGCTCGAAGAACTTGTTTCGCCGGAAG
Source organism: Caulobacteraceae bacterium (assembly GCA_043740995.1). GTDB lineage: Bacteria > Pseudomonadota > Alphaproteobacteria > Caulobacterales > Caulobacteraceae > Acaudatibacter. The sequence goes on from JAYUBD010000551.1 coordinate 10,734, forward strand.
TCACCCGCCATTGATCGACTCTTTCAACCTTTACCCACATTGATCCGATCGGCGACATCCGATGCCATGAGCGATCACGCGCCCCTGCGCCGCGCCTTCGACCTTCAGGCCGCCGCCTGTAGGGCGTTCGGCTCGCCGTTTTCGGGGGACCTGCTCGAGTTCGCGGCAGCCGACATCGCCGCTGATGGCGCGGTTCTCAGCTTGTTACGGCCCTGGGCCGGCGCCGACATCCGGACTCTGGTCGCCGACGCCGTGCCGTTGCGGCTGCTGGCGGGATTGCACCATCTCGTCCTGAGCGGCGCGGCGCCGGCCTTGGCGGCGGTCTATCCCCGCTCCGGCCAGGAAGGTGACGGGCGCGCGGCCTGGGCGATGGCGCGAGGACGGCTGGCGACCGATGCGGCGGCGCTGACCCGATTCATGGCGCACGAGCCGCAAACCAACGAAGTGCGCCGTTCAGTGTGCCTGCTGCCGGGATTCCTGACCGTGGCCGAGGCGACGGGCCTGCCGTTGCGCTGTTTCGAACTGGGCGCCAGCGCCGGTCTCAACCAGCTTTGGGACCGCTACCACTATCGGCTCGGGGACGCCGGCGATTGGGGTGACCCCGAGGCCGCCTTGCACATCGATACCGACTGGCGGGGCGCGCCGCCGCCGCTGGGCGGAGCTACCGTGATCGAGCGCGGGGCCTGCGACCGCAAGCCTGTGCGGCTCGGCAATCACGAAGCGCGGCTGCGGCTCAGGGCCTATGTGTGGGCCGATCAGGCCGAGCGCCTGCGACGGCTGGATGGCGCGGTTGCGGCGGCCCTGGCGGCGGGCACGCGGGTCGAGGCGGCTGACGCGGTGGACTGGACCCGGCGGCGCGTCGTCCCGGCCCCCGGCGCGGCGACCGTGCTCTTTCACTCGGTGTTCTGGTGGTACATGCCGTCGGAGAGTCAGGCGGCGCTGACGAAAATCGTCCGCGACCTGGGCGAGCGCGGCACAGCGGCGGCTCCGTTTGCCTGGCTGCGCATGGAGCCGCCGCCCGACAACAAGGCGATCATGGAACTGCGCCTTACCCTGTGGCCCGGGGGGGAGGATCGTCGGCTGGCCCTGGTGCATCCGCATGGGGCCTGGGTGCGATGGACGTGACGCGGTTATTCGCTCACCCAGCGCGAGACCGGCTTGGCGCTGATCCCGGCCCACACCGCCAGCTGCGCCTGCAACCGCGTGTGCAACGACTGATACAGGTCCAGCTGCTGACGAGTGGGCGGGGTGTCCGCGTCTTCCAACGCGCCGGCGAACGACGCGAACTGTTCGTTCAACATGCCGGGAAAGGCGAGATTGGCCTCGGAACCCTTCATGTTCACCTGCATCAAGGTCTCTTCCA
>JAYUBD010000552.1:0-3765 GCA_043740995.1 Caulobacteraceae bacterium
CGCAACGCCGCCCGCAGGGTGCCCGGCGACATTTCGGTGTCGGGGTCCAGTCTGGCCAGGCCGGCCGTCGGCGACGCCGTCTCCATCGCCCGCAGATGCGCCGCCGAATGCACCCGCGCCAGATCGACCGGATCGACCAGGGGCGCCTCGCAGGCGCGGGTTCGCAGCCCGGACGCCTCGCCCAAGGCCTGGGTGACGGCGATCAGCCGCTCGGATCGTTCCGGGTGACCTTCACGCGGCCGGTGACCCAGCATATCAAGGTGAGTGTAGAGCGAGACGTCCATGCGACGATCTTAGGGCGGGAAGGGGGACGAAGCCATGGATGCGAGCGAAGTTGACGTCGCGATCATACGGCCCGCCCGAGGCGATGACGCCCCGCTGTTGAGCCGGCTCGCGGCCCAGACTTTTTCAGAAACCTTCGCCCATCTATATCCCCCCGCCGACCTCGCGGCGTTTATCGCCGAGACCTATAGGCCGGACGCCTTCGCCCGTGACCTCGCCGACCGGGAACAGGCGATCTGGCTGATGGAAGCGCGGGGTGCGGCGATCGGCTACGCCCAGGTGGGTCCCTGCGGGTTGCCCCATCCCGAGGTGACAGCGCAGTGCGGCGAGCTGAAACGGATCTACCTGCAGCGGCGGTGGCAGGGCGGCGGGCGGGGATCACGCCTGTTGGCAACCGCGCTCGACTGGCTGGAGCAGTCCGGGCGACGGCGGATCTGGCTGGGCGTCTGGTCGGGCAATGCCGGGGCGCAAAGGCTGTACGCCGCGCGCGGCTTCGCCAAGGTTGGCGACTATGAGTTTGCGGTGGGCGCGGTTCGCGATCACGAATTCATCTTTCGGCGGGGCTGAGGCGGTCTATCGCGGGACTCGCCTGATCTCCGCGGATCGGAGTGTGTCACGAGTGTTTTTTCCACAGATGGCACAGATAGACACAGATGATTGGCCGTAACGGCAAAGCGGATTGTTTTTTTGGGCGCTTTGCGCCGAAACGGTTTTCGCGGCGCGCGCGTGCGACGGGGTAAATCCCATCTGTGCCAATCTGTGACATCTGTGGATGACTCTTCCTGGAGCTTCCGCCCCGGCTCCGGGCGCTTCGGACTTTACACGGCGCGCGTCGGGCTTCATCCTCAGCATCAGCCGAGCCTCGGCGCGAGAGACCCGATCCGATGTTCCTGAATTTCTTTAACGAGCTGCGCTCCGCCAAGGTGCCCGTCACCTTGAAGGAATATCTCATGCTGATGGAGGGCATGGACAAGGCGGTGATCGAGCGCCGGGTTGAGGATTTCTATTATCTGTCGCGCACCACCCTGGTGAAGGACGAAAAATACCTCGATCGCTTCGATGTGGTGTTCGGCCATGTGTTCAAGGGCCTCGATCTGATCTCCCTGGAAAAGGCCAAGGACATCCCCACCGAATGGCTCAAACGCCTGACCGAGAGCTTTCTGACCGAGGAAGAAAAGAAACAGATCGAAGCGATGGGCGGCTTCGACAAGTTCATGGAGATGCTCCAGGAACAGATGAAGAAAGGCCAGGGCGAGGGCGAAGGCGACGAGGAGGGCGATGAGAATTCGCGCGGTCGCGGCCGCAACTTCCCGGTCGGCGCCGACGGCTATCATCCCGAAGGCATCCGGATCGGCCAGGAAAAGGGCCGTCACGGCAAGGCGATCAAGGTCTGGGACAAGCGCGAATACAAGAATCTCGACGACTCCGTCGAGCTCGGCACCCGTAATATCAAGATTGCCCTGCGCCGCCTGCGCAAGTTCGCCCGGCAGGGCGCGCCGGACGAACTGGACATGAAGGGCACTATCAAGGAGACCGCCAATAAGGGCTATCTCGATCTGATCATGCAGCCGGAACGTCGAAACACCATCAAGGTGCTGATTTTCTTCGATATCGGCGGCTCCATGGACAGTCACATTCGGGTTTGCGAAGAGTTGTTCAGCGCGGCCCGCACCGAGTTCAAGACGATGGAATTCTTTTACTTCCACAACTGTCTATACGAGGGCGTGTGGAAGGACAACCGCCGCCGACATACCGAAAAGATGGATACATGGGACATTCTCAACAAGTACGGTCGCGACTATAAGATCATTTTTGTCGGCGACGCGACGATGAGCCCCTATGAAATCACCTATCCGGGCGGCTCGGTAGAGCATTGGAACGAAGAGCCGGGCGCGGTGTGGATGGACCGGGTGGCCAATACCTGGGAAAGCGTCGCATGGCTGAACCCCACGCCGTCACGACACTGGGACCACACGCCGTCGATCGGCGTCATGCGCCAGCTTATCGGGGAAAGAATGTTCCCGCTGACCATCCAGGGTCTGGATCTCGCCATGCGCGAACTCGTTCGATAGGGCGCCCACTCGCTTTGCGGGATGCGCCAAAGCGCCGTCAACAACACCATGCCCAGGGAGAGCCAATGGCCGTCGAATCATTCCCGGTTGAATTCAGCCACATCATGATGTTTGCCCGCTCGGTGGGCGACGACAATCCGATCTATCACGATCCGGCCCATGCCAAGACCACCGAAGTCGGCTCGGTGATCGCGCCGCCGACCTTTGTCCAGGCCAGCGCCCAGTTCGATCCTGACTATCCGCTGCGGCCCAAGCCGGGCAAGCCGTGGTTCGGCTCCGGCGGCGAGGCGACCGGCGTCAGCCGCACTGGCGGTGGCGGCGGGGGCAATGGCGGGGGGCTGCACGCCGAGCAGCATTATGAATATCACCAGCCCCTGCGGGCCGGCGACGTGCTCACCGCTACCGGCAAGCCCGGCAAAACCTGGGAAAAAGACGGTCGGCGCGGCGGCAAGCTGCATTTTTCCGAGAGCGTCACCGAATATCATAACCAGAACGGCGAACTGGTCGTCACCGCTCGCGGCGTCGGGGTTCGCACCGAACGCCCGGCGGATCAGGCCTAGGGAAAGAGATCAAATGACCTTGAAAGCCAGCGACCTGAAGGTCGGCGACGCCTTCCAACAGCGCCTCGTTGAAGACCTCAAACGCACCCAGATCGTGCAATATGCCGGGGCGTCGGGCGACTATAATCCGCTGCATACCGACGAAATCTTCACCACCCAGATCGCCGGCTATCCGTCGGTGTTCGCCCACGGCATGCTGACCATGGGCATGACCGGCAAGATGCTCACCGACTATGTCGGCGACGCCAGGCTCACCAAGTACGGCGTGCGCTTCACCAGCCAGGTCTGGCCGGGCGACACGCTCGACGCCACCGCCACGGTCAAGGCGATCAGCGACAAGCTCGTTGAGTTCGACGTCTCGACCAAGAACCAGGACGGCGTCGAGGTGCTGAGCGGCTACGCCGAGGCGCGGTTGGACGCCTGATATCCCAACCCCGCTCATCCCCGCGAAAGCGGGGACCCAGGCTCTTTTGGCGGCAGATCGGTTGGCGATATGCTGGGGGCGGCAGGCTTGGAAACACAAAACACCTGGGTCTCCGCCTTCGCGGGGATGAGCGGATAATGGGAAGGCCGGAGCTCAGCTCGAAGCGGCTCTCTTCGCCCGTCCGCGCGGCGTGCGGTCCAGGGTCCATTGCACATCGTCGGCGGCCAAGCCGTCGCAGACGCCCGCCATCCACAGCAGGAATTCCACCAGGTCGGCGTCGATCGCCTCGTCATCGAGTGGCCTGGGCTCATAGCGCGGCCAGAAGCCGTAGAGGATCGCCATGCTCGGCCGGCCGCGGCCGAAGTCGCCGAGGTCAATGGCGTAGAGTTGCTCCGAGCCCGCCGCCCGCCAGTAGGCGCGGCCGGCG
>JAYUBD010000553.1:0-3758 GCA_043740995.1 Caulobacteraceae bacterium
GCCATCGTCGCTCTGCCGCTCAACATGTTCTACAACACCGGCATTGCAACCTATGTTTGGGTGCTGACCAACCGCAAGCCGGGACACCGCCGCGGCAAGGTCCAATTGATCGACGCGACGGCATGGTTCAAGCCGCTGCGCAAGAACCTCGGCAAGAAGAACTGCGAGCTGGCCGACGCCGACATCGAACGCATTGTCGAAACCTTTCTGGCGTTCGAGGAAACCGAGCAATCGCGCGTCTTCGACAACGCCGAGTTCGGCTATTCGAAGGTGACGGTCGAGCGGCCTTTGCGCGCGACGGGGATCGACGCGACCCGCGCCTACACGCCAAAGGAAATCAAGGCGCTGAAGGAGGAAGGCCGGATCTCCGAGGACGGGCAACCGGTCATCCGCCGCGTCCACAAGGGCGCCAAGCTCACCGCCGATTCCATGCGCGGGCTGTTCCCGATGACGATCGACGGCAAGCGCTGCGTCGTGGAATACGAACCCGACAGCGATCTGCGCGACACCGAGACCGTGCCGCTGCAAGAACCCGGCGGGATCGAGGCGTTCATCCGGCGCGAGGTACTGCCGCACGCGCCCGACGCCTGGATCGACGCGACCAAAACCGCCATCGGCTACGAGGTCAGTTTCACCCGTTATTTCTACAAGCCTCGGCCCATGCGCTCGCTGGAGGCGATCCGCGCCGACATTCTGGCCCTGGAGCGCGAGACCGATGGGCTGATGGCCGACATCGTCGGGGCGGCTCGGCCGTGACCCATGAAAGCCAAGCTTACATATGCAGCGGGGACGGCCGCATATTACAGCCCGCCTTTCATAAGACGGCCAGCCTGGGCAGCCCAGGACGATGAGTGGCGAGATTATTCTCTACCAGTCGGACGACGGCCTGGCGCGGGTGCAATTGCGCGCGATGGACGGCACGGCATGGCTGACACAGGCCGGAATGGCCGAGCTGTTTCAGGTGACGCCGCAGGCCATCACCCAACTCATTCGCGCCATATACGCGGAAGATGAGTTCACCGAGGCGGCAACTTGTAAGGAACTCTTACACGTTCGCCAGGAGGGTACCCGCGAGGTCAGGCGGACCCTGAAATCCTATTCGCTGGAGATGATTCTGGCGGTCGGATACCGCGCCCGCTCCGCGCGCGGCACGCAATTCCGTCAATGGGCCACGACGCGGCTGAAGGACTATCTGGTCAAGGGTTTCGTCCTGGACGAGCAGCGCCTGAAAGACCCGGGGCCGTTCGATTATTTCGATGAACTGCTGGAAAAAATCCGGGACATCCGCGCCTCGGAGAAGCGGTTCTACCAGAAGGTGCGGGAGGTTTATGCGACCGCCACGGACTACGGCGGCAAAGCTGGGCGCGCCCAGACCTTCTTCGCGACCGTGCAGAACAAGATGCTGTTCGCCGTCACCGGACACACCGCCGCCGAACTGATCGTGGCACGGGCGGATACCGGCGCCGCGAACATGGGCCTGACCGCGTGGAAAGATGGACAGGTCCGCAAGGGCGACGTGACGACCGCGAAGAATTATCTGGCGGCGGCCGAAGTCCAGGAATTGAACCGCATCGTCGTCATGTTCCTGGATGTGGCGGAGGATCGGGCCACGCGGCGCAAGGCCATGACGATGGCGGACTGGGAAGCGGAATTGGACCGGTTCCTGGTCTTCAACGAGCGTCAGGTTTTGCGCCATGCCGGACGCGTCAGCCATGCCGCGATGGAGCAGACGGTCCACTCGCGCTTTGACAGTTTTGACATTGCCCGGCGAAAAGCCGCCGACGAGGCGGCCGAACGGGAACACGAAGCGGAGCTTGCTCGGCTGGTCGATCAGGCGGCCCAGGCGAAGAAGGGCAAGCGGCCGTGATCGATGCGCTGAGGCCGTATCCGGAGACGAGGCAGACGGGGTTGCCGTGGCTTGGCGATGTGCCGGCGCACTGGGATGTGCGACGTGCGAAGCGGATATTGAAACCGACGGAAATCCCGGTTCGGCCAGACGACGATATCGTAACCTGCTTTCGCGATGGCCAAGTGACCTTAAGGCGGAATCGGCGCTCTAGCGGATTTATGATTGCCCTTCTTGAACAAGGATATCAAGGGGTTAGAGTTGGTCAGCTCGTTGTTCATTCGATGGATGCATTTGCAGGCGCGATCGGCATTTCTGAGTCCGACGGCAAATGTACCCCAGAATACATTGTCTGTGACCCATGTGATTCCCAAAGCTTGATGACCTACTACGCGTGGCTGCTACGCTATGTAGCACGAACGCAGTACATTCTCGCGGCGTATCCTGCGGTGAGGGAGCGAGCGCCCCGACTAAGGTATCCCGACCTCGGAGAACTAAAGCTCCCAGCGCCCCCCCCCCGACGAGCAACGACTGATCGTGAGGTTTCTGGATTGGCACGGCGCGCAGACGGCGAAGTTGATCCGCGCCAAGAAGAAGCTCATCGCGCTGCTTAACGAGCAGAAGCAAGCCATCATCCACCGCGCTGTCACGCGTGGCCTTGATCCGAACGTGAAGCTTAAGCCCTCTGGCGTTCCCTGGCTCGGCGATGTGCCGGAGGGGTGGAAGGTGAAGCGGCTTCGCAATATCGCTGAACTCCGGGTGAGCAATATCGACAAGAAATCATTCGAGAACGAGCGTCCGGTCCGACTTTGCAATTATGTTGACGTCTACAAGAACGACACGATCAATGCCGACATTCCCTTCATGGAAGCGACGGCATCGGTCGCGGAAATAGAGAGATTCCGTCTTCGTATTGGTGACGTAATTATCACCAAAGATTCTGAGGACTGGAAGGATATCGGTGTTCCGGCATTGGTCGAGACAGAAGCGGACGATTTGGTTTGTGCCTACCATTTGGCCCTCTTGCGCCCAATCAATGCTCAAACTGAAGGTGCCTTTCTATTCTGGCAGTTGCTTAGCCCCGACGTTCGGTGGCAATTCGCGATCGCTGCTAACGGCGTCACCCGCTATGGCCTTTCGCACGGGTCGATCAAGGAACTCGTGCTGGCGGTCCCAAATCTTGCAGAGCAGCGATCTATTGCAGCTCATCTTGATGCCGCGACGACCGGCATCCGGTCCACGGAACGAGATATACAGAGCGAAATCGCTCTAATCCAGGAATTCCGCACGCGCCTGATAGCCGACGCCGTCACCGGCAAGCTCGACGTGCGTGCGGCGGCTGCCAGCCTTCCCGACACCATCGAGCTTGAACCCATCGACGAGCCGACCGACGACGAAGACGGCGACGAGACCATGGAAGCCCCAGAAACCGAGGACGTTACCGCGTGACCCTGCCTCCACACGTTATACGCTTGCCGTATTACGATAAACGGCATACGATGCCGTCCCATGATAAGATCGTTCCGGGATCGCGCGACCGAGACACTTTGGATGGGCGGCTTCGTCCGGCGGTTCAGCGGCATTCAGAAACAGGCCGTGCGCAAGTTCGATATGCTGCATCAGGCCTGTGACCTTAATGACCTGCGCGCGCCGCCGGCGAACCGGCTGGAGGCCCTTTCAGGGGACCGTCGCGGCCAGCACTCGATCCGCATCAACGATCGATGGCGCATTTGCTTCATCTGGACGAAGGAGGGACCCGAACATGTCGAAATCGTCGATTATCACTAAACCGGCCGGCATCAAGGCGGCCGCTACCCCCAATCGCGTCACCACCCACCCCGGCGAAGTGCTGGCCGAGGAATTTCTCAAACCGCTCGCACTCTCGGTGAACGCGCTCGCCATGGCGTTGCGC
>JAYUBD010000554.1:0-3738 GCA_043740995.1 Caulobacteraceae bacterium
GCCTCAGCTATGGGTTCGATCTGATGGCGCCAGCTATACCAGCTTTCCGGAAAGCCATGCACCATCAGGACCAGAGGCCCCTCGCCCGCCACCGCCGCGCGGATGCTGACGGTGGGCGTTTCGATCATCCGGAAGTCGGGGTTGGCGGCGCCCGCCGCCAACCTAGTGGATCCGCTCGATGATGATGGCCGGGGCCATGCCGCCGCCGGCGCACATGGTGATCAGGCCCCGGTGGAGATCGCGGCGCTCAAGCTCGTCGAGCATGGTGCCGATCAACATCGCCCCGGTTGCGCCGATCGGGTGGCCGAGCGCCATGGCCCCGCCGTTCACGTTGACCTTGTCACGATCCAGCTTCAGGTCGCGGATGAACTTCTCGGCCACCACGGCAAAGGCCTCATTGACCTCAAACAAGTCGATATCGTCCAGGGTCAGGCCGGCGCGGGCCAGCACCCGGCGGGCGGCGGGAACCGGGGCGTTGAGCATCAGGGTCGGAGAATCGCCCTGGTTGGCGGTGGCCACCACCCGGGCGCGCGGTTTCAAACCGTTGGCGCGGGCATAGTCTGGCGAGGCGAGCAGCAGCGCGCCGGAGCCGTCGACCACGCCGGAGGAATTACCCGCGTGATGGATGAATTTGATGTCGAGCCCCGGATGCTTCTGCAGGATCAGGCTGCGGAAGGTGGTTCCCTTGCCGTCCAGATCGATATCCGCCATCGCCTCGAACGAGGGCTTCAAGCTGGCCAGGCCCTCGGCCGTGGTCTGAGGCCGGGGAAATTCCTCGTGATCGAGGGCGACCGAGCCATCCTCGCGATGGACCGTGATCAAACTTTTGTCGAAATGGCCGTGTCTGATCGCGTGATCGGCGCGACGCTGGCTCTCAAGCGCCAGAGCATCGACATCGGCGCGGGTGATGTCCTCCAGGGTGGCGATGGCGTCGGCGCAGATGCCCTGATTGGTCTGGGGGTGGAGTTCGCGCAGATGCAGATTGCCGGTGTCGAACAGCGGCGGCCCGTCTTCGGCGGAGCGCCGATTGGGCATCGACATCATCTCGGTGCCGCCCGCCACAACCAGATCGGCCATGCCCGCCATGATCGTGGCCGAGGCCAGGCTCACCGCCGTAATGCCCGAGCCGCAGAACCGGTCGAGGGTGACGCCGCTGCTGCGCACGTCATAGCCGGCGTCCAGCGCCGACATCCGGCCCAGATCACAGCTTTGCGGGCCGCGCTGGGAGCTGGTGCCCCAGATCACATCGTCCACCTCGGCGGTATTGATGCCGTTGCGCTCCGCCAGCGCTTTCAGCACGGCGGATCCCAGGCGTTGCGGGTGCAATTCCGCCAAGGCGCCCTTGCCGATCTTGCCTATGCCCCTGGGGGTGCGGCAGGCGTCGATGATCCAGGCTTCGGTCATGAGAGATTTCCTTCCGGGTGTGCTTGTTGTCGGGCCGCTTGGGTCTATCGGGGCGCCATTCGGATCGCGCCGTCAAGGCGAACATCCTCGCCGTTGAGATAACCACAGGTGACCATGGTATGGGCGAGCTGGGCATATTCGTCGGGCCGGCCGAGCCGCCTGGGAAAGGGCACCGACGCCGCCAGCGCGGCCTTGACCGCTTCAGGCGCGCGCTGCAGCAGCGGCGTGTCAAAAATGCCCGGCAGGATGGTGTTGACCCGGATGGCCTCACTCGCCAGATCGCGCGCCACGGTCAGGGTCATGCCGACAATGCCGGCTTTCGAAGCCGTATAGGCCGCCTGGCCGATCTGTCCGTCCTCCGCCGCCACCGAAGCGGTGTTGATGATAGCCCCGCGATCACCGTCCGGCAGCACCGACAGAGTCAGCATGCCGGCAGCGCTCTTGGTGATGCAGCGGAATGAACCAATCAGGTTGATCTGGATGATCCGCTCGAAATTCTCCAAAGGATACTGCTTGATCTCGCCGGTCTGCCGATCGCGCGAGACGGTCTTCACCGACCCGCCGACCCCGGCGCAATTGACCAGGATGCGCTCCTGACCCACGGCGGCCCGGGCCTTGGCGAAGGCGGCATCGACCTCTTCGCTGGAGGTGACGTTGACCTGACAGAACACCCCGCCGACCTCGGCGGCCAGGGCCTCGCCCAACTCGGCATTGAGATCGAAGATCGCGACCTTGACGCCGTGCGAGGCCAGCATCCGGGCGGTTGCCGCACCGAGGCCCGAGGCGCCGCCGGTGATCACGGCGGAAATGGAGTTGTCGAGTTTCATTGTCCGGCAGGCCTTGTCATATTCGGTCTGTCGTCACCGTCGGAGGTTCCCCTTCCGTAAGTCAAACGCCGGCAATGCCTCCGGCGTCGCGCGTCTCGCTTTCGTGACGAACCCCTATCCACCTCCGTTGATGTTGATCTTCTGGCCGTTGGCATAGGGATTGGCCGAGGACACCAGCCACAGTACGGCGGCGGCGACGTCTTCCGGCGTGCTGACCCGGCCGAACGGCGAGCGGGCGTCGAGATCGTGGATATTGTCGGCGCCCATGGCCGCCTTGCTGAGACGACGACCCATTTCCGTAACGGTCAGGCTGGGCGCGACGATATTGGTGCGAATGCCATGGCTCCGTTCCTCCTTGGCCAGGGTATAGGCCAGGGCCTCCATGGCCGCCTTGCCCATATTGTAGGGCGCGCCGTTCGCGCCATGACCCAGGGTGGCGACGCTGGAGATCATGATAATGTCGCCGCGATCGCGGGTCCGCATCTGGGGTATCAGCAGTTTGCACAAATAGTGCGGCCCAAAAGCGTGGACGCGCACGACGCGCTCCATCTCGGCGGGGTCGGTGTCGGCGACACTCTGGCCGCGGCTGGCGATGCCGGCATTGTTGACCAGGATGTCGATGGAACCGAAATCCTCCAGCACCTGTGCGACCATGGCCTGATCTTCGTCCCAGTTCTCGACGGAGGCGCCATAGGCCCTGGCCTTGCGGCCCATGGCCTGGATGGATTGCACCACCTCGTCGGCGGCTCGCGCGTCGCGACGGAAATTGACGGCGACGTCAGCTCCCGCATCCGCCAGAGTCAGGGCGATGGCCCGGCCAATCCCACGCCCGGCGCCGGTGACCAAGGCCGTGCGGCCCGTGAGCGAAATTTCCATCCCTTGAATCCTCGGCTCTTGGTGCACCGGCGGCGCCCAGAGCGATTGTCAATGAGAAGCGCGCCCGCGCCAACCACTTTCGCGGCCCGCGTTTCAAGTCATCCTACTATGAAGGCCCGAAAAGACGGTCGATCAGATCAATGCTCCGACGATCGCCTCGGCCTCGGCCTGGATCTGGCGCAAATGCGCCTCGCCCAGAAAACTTTCCGCATAGATCTTGTAGACGTCTTCGGTTCCCGAAGGTCGCGCGGCAAACCAGGCGTTCTTGGCGATGACCTTGACGCCGCCCAGGCGCGCGCCGTTGCCGGGCGCCGCGATGAGCTTTTCGCTGATGGCTTCGCCGCCGAGCCGATCGGCGTCGATCTGCTCCGGCGTCACCGCCTCCAGCACGGCTTTTTGGGCCCGGGTCGCCGGCGCGTCGATGCGCTCATAGCTGGCGACCCCCAGGTCTTCGGTCAAAGCGTCATAGATCCGTCCCGGGTCGCGCCCCGTCACCGCCGTGATCTCCGCCGCCAGAAGGCCGAGCGCCAAGCCATCCTTGTCGGTGGTCCACACTGATCCATCCCGGCGCAGCAAGGTTGCGCCGGCGCTCTCTTCCCCGGCAAAGCCCAGCGCCCCCGATTGCAGACCT
>JAYUBD010000555.1:0-3737 GCA_043740995.1 Caulobacteraceae bacterium
TTCCGAAGTTTCTCCTGGCTTTACTGCTCATTCGGGCCTGGTTTTCCTGCACGGGCGGCTCTTTCGGCCTCGTCTGCGCTGGTCCACGCCCCGTGGTTAGCCTACCCTGAATGACATCTCATCCCGCGACTTCACCTAACATTCGGGCGACGGCTATGGACGACGATCCACTCCAGCGATACTTCTTGCAACCCGCTTCCCCGCAACAACGCCAGTACGAAGCCCTCCGTGCCGTCATCGTCGAGAACCTCTCCCAGAAAGAGGCCGCCACACGTTTCGGCTACTCCTACGGGGCTTTCCGCCAGTTGGTACTCCAGTTCCGCACCGCCAGCCGCGAAGGTGCCCCGCCCCCCTTTTCGGCCAACCACGTCGCGGGCACGTCATCGACCGATCCGAACAGCCGACCGAGGCGCCTCCCGCACCACCTGCCACTGCCGACGCTCGCGACCTGAGCCTGGCACCCGGACGCAGCATCCGTACCCGCCTGGCTGGCGCGTTCCTCTTCCTGCCCTTGTTGGCCCGCCTTCGTTTCGACGAACTGGTTACGAAGGCGGGCTACCCCGGCTCGGAGATGATCCCCGGTCGGTCCGCCTTGCTGAGCCTGCTGCTGCTGAAGCTGCTGGACAAGGAGCGCCGCAGCCATGCCGACGACTTCGACTGCGATGAGGCTCTGGGCCTGTTCGCCGGCCTCAACGTCTTGCCCAAGAAATCCTTCCTGACCGCGTATTCCTACCGCACCATTGGGGACAACCAGCGTGCTTTGCAGACCGGCTGGGTGATCGGCCTGTCCAAACTACGGTTCCCCCAGCCCGAGGCGTTCTCGCTGGACTTCCACCCCATCCCCCATCGCGGCGAAGTGCCCGAACTGGAGCAGCACCACATCCCGCTGCGCGGCAGGGCGAGTCCGAGCGTGCTGACGTTCTTCGTCCTGGAGCAGGACAGCCGGGTGCTGTGCTACGCCACCGCCAACCTGGTCCGGTCCGAGCAGGCCGAGCAGGTGATGTGCTTCGCGGACTTCTGGAAGGAGTTGGCGGGCGCGGACCCGACCTGGTTGTACTTCGACTGTCGGGTAACCACCTACCCGGTGTTGTCCCGACTGAATCAGCGCGGCATCTCGTTCGTGACCATCAGGCGGCGGGGGGCGAGCGTGGTGCGTCGGCTGAGAGGGTTGCCCAGTAGCGACTGGCGACCGGCGACGATCGATACCCCGAAGAGGCGTCACCAACGGATCCGCTACGTGGACGAGCGGGTGCGTCTGACAGGCTACCAGGGCGAGGTGCGTCAAATAGCGGTGGACGGCTTGGGGCGTGAGCAGCCGACACTACTGTTGAGCAACGACCTGGAGGAGACGGCACGCAACCTGGTCATCCGCTATGCGAGCCGCAACCGGGTGGAGGGCGGGCTGGGCAACTGTGTGAACTTCTTCCACCTTAACTGTCTGAGCAGCGAGGTGAGGCTGAACGTCGATGTCGATACGACGATGACGGTACTGGCACAGGGGTGCTACCGCTGGCTGGGAAAGCAACTGAAGGGCTACGACAAGGCGTCCGCGAAGAGCCTGTTCCGGGCGTTCGTGGAGACATCGGGCCGTGTGGACGTGGAAGAGGAGCGGATCGTGGTCCGGCTGGATCGCCGCAGTCACAATCCGATCCTGCGCGAAGCGGCGTTGGATCGCGACGTGCCGCCGATCCCCTGGTTGGGCAACCGTCGGCTCTGCTTCAGCTACTCGTGAGGTAGACTTTGTGTTAGGTCATCCACCGCCGTGGAAATCGGCGACCAACCCACATTGCCGGGACCGGACCTACCGGCTTTGCTACTCTCACCGAACTTGTGGTAGCATCGATCCTATCGGGAAGTTGTCGCGCAGGCCAGCGCGCCGACAAGCGAGCCGGGCGCTTTGGAGTCTCACTCCTCCACTGTCGCCCGGCTCGACCCGCTACCCAGAGTGAGGAATCATGTCCGACACCAACGCCGATGCTCCCGCGCCGCAATCCCCACCACCGCCCCAATCGCCGTTCCCGCATGGGACAGCATCCCAACGCCCATACCGGCAGTCCAAGCCGCCGCCAGCATCCCCCCCGAAGCCTTGCATCGTCGGGATGAATGAGCCAAGCCCCGACGAACTCCAAGCGCAGTATCTAAGAGGGTGTCTGAAAAGTTAACTGGTCTGGACGCGCTGGCGATTATCGGAGAATACGGTCCTTGCGGCAAGAACATTCGTGAGTTTTCGCGGCAATGGGCGTAATCATGTGTGCAGGTGTGAACAAACGAGTCTATCCCAGTGATCTGACGGACGCGGAGTGGCATTGGATCAAGGACTTCCTGCCGCCGGAAGCAGGTGGTGGACGGCATCGTGATACCGATCTGCGAGCCGTGGTCAATGGCATTCAGTATTTGCTCCGGAGCGGCTGCTCCTGGCGAATGCTGCCCAAAGAATATCCTCCTTGGCAGACCGTCTACGAGTATTTCAGTCAATGGCGTAAGGACGGGACGTTGACACACATGCACGATGCGTTGCGTGGCGTGGTTCGGGTGGAGGCGGGTCGGGATCCCGAACCCAGTGCGGGCTGTATCGATAGTCAAACGACGAAAACCACCGAAGTTCCCGGCGAGCGCGGTTACGACGCGGGCAAGAAGATCAAGGGGCGCAAACGCCATATCCTGGTGGATACGATGGGGTTGCTGTTGATGGTGGTCGTCCACAGCGCCGGCATTCAGGATCGGGATGGTGCCAAGCTGGTCCTCGAGAAAGCCAAGACTCGCTTCCCACGTCTGAGTCTGATCTGGGCCGATGGAGGCTATGCCGGGAAGTTGGTGGCATGGGTGCAAGCCTTTTGTGGTTGGGTTCTCCAAATCGTCAAGCGAACCGACGATGTCAAAGGGTTCAAACTCCTACCGCGCCGATGGGTAGTCGAACGCACGTTCGGCTGGATCGGTCGCAATCGGCGGCTGAGCAAAGACTACGAGGGGCGAACCGACACGAGCGAAGCCATGATCTACTGGGCTATGACACGCCTTATGGTTCGTCGCCTTGCTCAGGCAAAGGTAACTCGCATGCCAAAACCGGCGATTGTTTAACTTTTCAGACACCCTCTCAGTCACGACGAGCGCCGCAGCGTCGATCCTGACGACCGGGACGGTGAACGTAGGCATAGCGGGTCAAACGGTCTTGAAAGCCGGGAAGCCCGCCGACGTGCAGAACATCGCGAGCATGGGCATCGGCTCGGGCGTCGCCCTGAAGGTGGCCACGGGCACCACCCCTGGCGACGTATTCGTCGGCGGCGCGACGGTCGGCGGCATCCTCGTCGAGGGCACCTTGACCGCACGCGACTTGAGGATCGGCGGAGTCGGGGTCCCGACCGGAACAGTTAGCAGTGGACACCTCACCGGCACAGTCGATTTGACCGGTTCGATCACAGTGGGGGCCAAGAACGGCTACACCGGAGCGGCCGAGCGCCGCGATGAGAATGGCGCGAAATATGTGCCACAGGCCGATGTCCTCATCGACGGCGGTGCTACCGTCACGGCGAGCAAGGGGGGGATGGTCACCAACACCAGCGTGCAGATCGGTGACTACACGGCGGGGTTAGTCACCGTTTCGGCGGCCACCTTAACGGCGGTGGGCATCATCAACGTCGGGAACGCGAACCTTGCGACAGGCAAGGGAAACCTGCACGTTCAGAAGGACGGCGTGGTCACCTCCGGCGGAATCTTCACCATCAACAAGAACGGAACCA
>JAYUBD010000556.1:0-3737 GCA_043740995.1 Caulobacteraceae bacterium
GCGACGCTCGAACGCTACGCCACCACGGATATCCAGAACGTCTCGGATCTGGTCCCGCAGGTGACGATCAGCCACGCAGCCTCAGGCAATGGCGCGATCATCTCCGTGCGCGGCATAGGATCGGCTTCGGTCGACGCATCGATCGAGCAAGAGGTCACGGTCAACATCGATGGCGTCCCCATCAGCCGCGGGCGCGTCATCCAGCAAGCCTTCTTCGACCAGCAGTCCCTTGAGGTTCTTAAAGGACCGCAGGCGCTCTATTTCGGCAAGAACAGCCCGGCTGGCGTGATCTCGATCACCAGCAACAATCCGCATGACACATTCGGGGGGTATGCGCGGGTAGGTTACGAAACCGAGGCCCGCCAGGTGCTGGCTGAATTCGCCCTCGACCTGCCGATCACCGAAGCGCTCAAAGCGCGGATCGCCTTCCGCGGAAGCGACATGGAAGGCGGCTTCACCCGCGGCGTCGGCGGGCCGGTCACCGATCCGAACCAACTGCCGACGGCCATCTCCGGTCTCTACGGCCCGTTGGCTGGAGGGCTCTTCCCGAAGTCCACCTATCAGCCATTGCCAGGCTCTCCGTTCAAGAACTATCCCGGCGCGAAGGAGGAGGTGCTCAGGACGACCCTGCAATGGGCGCCGACGGACCGCTTCGACGGGCTCTTCAAGTTCCTCATCGCCAACCACGACGACCACGGCGACAGCATGGCCGGGCGAATCTTCTCCTGCGGGCCTCTGACGTCAAAGCCGGCGAGCCTGGACCTCTACGGAATTTTCGCAACCGGCGCGCCCAAAGTGCTCGTCGATCCCTACGGTTCCTGCAACATCAAGGACCGGACGAATTCCTACGGCACCCTGCCGCCGGGCTACGCGACCACCTATCCCGGTTCCAAGGGCGGGCGCACCTTCACCGAGGTGGTGAGCTACCTGAGCTCTCTCACGCTCAACTATCGCCCCAGCGACAAGCTGACGCTCACCTCGGTAACGGGGTTCTACAAATACCGCGAGTTCCAGTACTCCAACTACGACGAGACGGTCTTCGACGTGGCGTCAGGTCAAAATAATGAGTTCAACACGTCCTGGTCCCAGGAAGTGCGCGCGGCGACCTCGTTCGATGGCCCGCTAAACGTCCTGGCGGGCGTGTTCTACGGTCACGACGACCGCAAGTTCGTGCAGTCGGGCATGGTGGTCTATGCTCCGCCCGATCCCGTTACCGGCCAGACGAACACCTTCGGCAGCCTCGACCTCTTCAAGACCACCACCTATTCCGCGTTTGCAGAACTGAATCTGAAGCTGCCACACAACGTCGAGATCGCCGGAGGCGCGCGCTACACCGAGGAAGAAAAGTCCGGCGATACGGGAACGACTTACCTGTCGCTGTTCGGCCAGCTGATCCATCTGGCTTCTCCTGTTGGCAAGCGGATCGCAGGCAAGTTCAAGGACCACAATCTATCGCCGCAGGTGACCCTAAGCTGGCACCCGAGCCCCGACGTTTTGATCTATGGGGCCTACAAGGAAGGCTTCAAGTCAGGCGGTTTCTCGGCGCCGGCCGTGATCCCGGCCAACGCCACGCCCCAAAACCAGCAGTTCGGCCTGGAGACCGCAAAGGGCGGGGAAATCGGGTTCAAGGCGTCCAACCTGTTGCCCGGTCTAACCGGCGACCTGACCTTCTATCACTACACCCACTATGGGCTGCAGCTGACCGCCTTCAATGCGACGACGACGTCCTATTTCACCCAGAATGCCGCGAGCGCCACGATCCAAGGCGTCGAGGTCAATCTCAACTATGTGCCCCCGGCGCTCCCGGAACTCACGCTGCGGGGCTCGGTGGGCTACAACCACGCCCGCTACGACAACTTCCCAACCTCACAGTGCTGGACAGGCCAGCCGAAAGCGACGGTGGTGGGGGGAGCGATCGTACCTGGCGCCACCGGGACCGATCCCGTCTTCCTTCCCTTCGCCCATGGCCGGTACTGCATCGGCGGCGTCCAGGATCTGACCGGACAGCCGCTGTCGCGAGCCCCGGATTTGTCGATCATCGCCGGCGCCTCCTGGGAGCATCCGATCAACGACACCTGGACCATTGGGCTGACGGCCGACGCCCGCTATAGCGGCGGCTACTTCCTCAGCACCAACAACAGTCCCTTCGCCTACCAGCACGCTTTCGAGACCCTGAACCTCAGCGCGAGGCTCTACAGCAAGGGTTGGGAGTTTGCGGTCATCGCTCGCAACGTGACGGACAAGGCCTACGCCGTGCTGGGTGGCGACAAGCCGCTCGGCCTGCCGGGCGAAGTCCTCGCGGCGGTGGGGGAGCCCCGGACCGTCACCTTCCAGGTGACCCGGCCCTTCTAGGCGGCGGCGAGCCGTCGCCTAGCGTTTGGTCCGGTAGTCGCCGAACGCCTCGTCGCGGGCGGAGAGGCCCTAGGAGAGGTCATCGCGGATCTTGCCGAAGGAATGCATGGAGGTCTTCGGCTGCGGCGTGGCAGATGCCCGTGACCCAGACCTATCTGGGCCAATCCATCCAAGCCAGCATGGTCGATCAGTCTCGGCGAGGCCAGGGCCGCCCCGAAACGCCAATCGACTATGGACCAACCCTCGACGTGGCGACTCGGCAGATCCTCTGTGTCGGTCAGCCAGCTTCCATAAGCCGAGTGGTCAGGCATGCGTGGTCACGGTTGGGGAAGTAGGGATGAAGCAGACCATCGTGCTCAGTGATTTCCGAACCGACAGCTCACTGGCGAGGCTGCCTATTCCGCCATCGGCCGTAGCGGATCCTCGCGTTGCCGCCCTTGAGGGCGCGGTCGAACTCTGGGCGTTTCCGGAGATCTTTAGGGTCACTCAGTAGCGCTGCGCGACCGTGAAAGTCCCGCATGACGCGTTCCACCGGCGTTGGCGGCTCTGGCGGGGCGGGATCTACGACGGTTGGCGCGGGCGCATCTGCGGTCGTGGATAGGGCCTGTAGCGCCTTTCGCCCCTGTGCGCCGGGGCCCCATTCGTGGAACGCCCACGTGGCTGACCCGGCCACTGCAACGACGGTTAGGAACGCGATGAGCGGCCACAGATAGGCACGCTTCGCCTTCGCTCCGCCGCAGCCGATCAGGACTATCCATCTTGCCAGTCGTTGCCCGCTAGCGGCAGAACGAGCCATGGAACTGGGCGCACTCATTCTGACCGGCGGCGCCTCCTCCCGGATGGGCGCTGATAAGGCCACCGTCGTCTGGGGCGGGGTTCGGGCGGTGGATCGCGTGGCCGCTCTGGCGAGAGCGGTGGGCGCCGAGCCGGTGCTGACCGCGGGCGCGGCAGACTATGGATATCCCTTCGTCCCGGACGACCTGAAGCTGGGCGGGCCCGTCGGCGGCATCCTCGCCGGTGTGGTGAAGCTTCGGGCCGCGAGGCGCGCGCGGACCGTGGTGCTGGCGGTGGATGCGCCGACGATCGAGCCCGCGGACCTGGCGCCCCTGCTGGCGGCGCCGGGGGCCGGCGCGGCGTTCGCGGGCTTGCACCTTCCCATGGTGATTTCCCTGGACGCCATTGTCGCCGAGGCCGAGGCGGATTGGTCTTTGGCGCGCTTGATTGAGGCCGCCGGTCTGGCGCGACTGCCCTGTCCGCCGCAGGCCGAGCTGCGGATGCGCGGCGCCAACACCTCCGCCGAGCAGGCGATCCTGCTGCAAGCCTTCGTCGCGCAGGAAGCCGCCCAAAAAGGCGGCGCCGCCTGACGCGCAACTAGGCGTTGGCGT
>JAYUBD010000557.1:0-3725 GCA_043740995.1 Caulobacteraceae bacterium
TTGTCGGAGAACGACTTCCCAACGATCAGCCAAGCAATGGCCAAACCTCGACAACCCCCTGAGCAACGGCGCAAGGAGCCTGCGCGACTAGCCTGATTGCGTTAGATATACTTGCAGCTTCAATGGTGGCAAATCCAGCAATCGGAAGTGGCGATGCCATGAACGCCCCACTGACAGTCTCCACACCTTCGGCATCTGGATTGGCATAAACGGGGACGCTTTATCTAATACAAAGCCGTCCACCGCATCCCAGACCGCGCCTCGGAGCGATTGGTCCGACGGCGGTTCTGGCGACCGGGTTTGCGGGCCCGGCCTTGCCGCGCCAGTGTCCGGCCCAGGGCCTGTTCCAGGCGCGCGGTAAAGCCTGCATCGCCCAAGGGTCGGCCGGTGCGCTCAGCCGCGCGGAGAGCGGCGTGGGTATCCGGAATGTCAATTGAATATGGCGCCCACGTATTTCCCCCTAACCCCGCATCATCTTATGGATGCGCGCGCCCAGGGCGTTCAACGCAAAGGGCTTGGTGATCACGTCCATTCCGGGCTCCAAACTGCCATCGCCGACGGCGGCGTTTTCGGCATAGCCGGTGATGAACAGCACTTTCAGGCCTGGCCGGTGCGCCCTGGCGGCGTCGGCGACCTGCCGCCCGTTCAATCCGCCGGGCAGGCCGACATCGGTGACCAGCAGGTCGATCCGGGCCGCCGATCGCAGAATCTCAAGACCGGTCGGGCCATCGGCCGCTTCAAGGGTCGCATAGCCCTGGTCGGCCAGCACCTCCGCCAGCAGCATCCTGACCGTCGGCTCATCGTCGATGATCAGCACGGTTTCCCCGGCCCCGCCGCCGACCGATTCGGCGGGCGCCGGCTCATCCACCGCGGCGGCGCCGGCGTGTCGGGGGAGATACAGGCGCACGGTGGTGCCCGCGCCCACCTTGGACTGGAGGCGGACCTCGCCGCCGGACTGACGGACGAAGCCATAGATCATCGACAGACCCAGACCCGTCCCTTCGCCGGGCGGCTTGGTCGTGAAGAAGGGATCGAACACCCTGGCCATCACCTTGGGCGTCATGCCCGTCCCGGTGTCGGTCACGCTCAGCACGACATAGGCGCCTTCCGGCACGCCGCGCGTCCTGGCGGTCGGCGCGTCGATCCCGCGGTTAACGGTCGCGATGGTCAGCCGCCCGCCGTTCGGCGCCATGGCGTCCCGGGCATTGATGCAAAGGTTGAGCAGCGCGCTTTCCAGCTGCGACGGGTCGATCCTGGTCGTCCACAAATTGGGCGCGCCGGAAACCCGGACCTCGACCTGCGGACCCACGGTGCGGCGGATCAGCTCCTCCATGCCGGCGATCAATTGGTTGAGGTCGGTGGGCCGGGGGTCGAGGCTCTGGCGGCGCGAAAAGGCCAGGAGCCGTTGTGTGAGCGCCGCGGCGCGCCGCGTCGCACCCTGCGCCGCGCCAATATAGCGTTCGAACTCGCCCGACCGCCCCTGCGCCCGACGCGTCTCCAAAAGTTCGAGGCTGCCGCTGATCGCGGCCAGCAGATTGTTGAAATCGTGGGCGATGCCGCCCGTCAACTGGCCGAGCGCCTCCATCTTCTGCGACTGCAGCAAAGCCTCTTCGGCGGCGCGCCGCTCGGTGAACTCCATGGCTTCGGGCACGATCGCCACGACGGCGCCCTGGTCATCGCGGATCGGCCGCATCGAAAAATCGAACCAACGCCAGCCGCCGACCGGCAGATTCACATGAATTTCCTCTCGCGTGGACTGTCCATCGGCGACCCGGGCGAGCGCGGCGCGCACGCGCTCGCCAAGTCCGGGCGTGTCGGCAAACCAGGGTGAACTCCAGAACGGCTTGCCCTGGACGTCGCTCAATTTGGCGCCAATGCCCAAAAGCGACGCGGCGTTTGCATCCAACAGGATGCCGTCGGGGGTCAGCAGTCCCTGATACTGGTAGCTGGTCTCGAACACCGTGCGCAGACGCCCCTCGTTCGCCCGCAACGCCGCCGTTCGCTCGGCCACCCGTTGCTCCAGTCCGGCGTTCACCGTCCGCAATTGCGCCTCGCTGCGACGCAAGGCGGCCTCCGCTCGTTTCAGGTGCGTGACATCATAGCCGCCGGCAAACACCCCGTTGACCACGCCGGCGGCGCTGCGCATCGGCTCGCAGAGCAGGTCGATATAGCGGGGTTCGGCCTCGCCGCGCAGGTGGATGGGCAGGGCGCGGGCGACAAACCCCTCTCCGGCCTGGTACACCCGGTCAAAGATTTCGTGGAAATTCTGATCGCGCAGTTCCGGTAAAACGTCCCGCAACGCTTCGCCGACGAAATCCTCGCGGCCAATCAATTCAACATAGGCGTTGTTCGCATAGCGAAATATGTGGTCGGGGCCGGTTACCACGGCGACAAAGCCGGGCATGTGCAGAACCATGCGTTCGAGGTTTTCGCGCTCGAGCGTAAAACGCTGTTGCGCGCGCACCTGTTGGGTGATCTCGACGCAGGCCCCGAACAGGCCGACCACGCGGCGCTGTTCATCGAACACAGGCGTATAGGAAAAGGCGAAATGCGCCTCCTCCGGCGCTTCGCCGCGGTTCAGGTTCAAGGCGAGGTGATCGGTGCTGACGCCTTGACCGGCGAACACCTGTTCGAACAGGGGCTGAAGATCGTCGGCGACCTCCGGCCAAACCTCAAAGAACGGTCGACCCAGCGCGGCGGGATGCTTGGACCCCAACAGAGGCTTGTAGGCGTCGTTGTAAAGCAGCGAGCGGTGTTCACCCCAGGCGATAAACGTGGCCCGGCTGGAGTCCAGCATCAGATCGACCAGGATCCTGAGCGTTGGCGGCCACGGCGGGCCGAAACCGGCGACCGACGCGTCGAAGGCGCGCAGCCGCGCGCGCATTTCACCATCGTCCCCGGGTGAGTCGATTTCGGCAGCCGGCCCAGGCTGATCCACCGATCGTTCCGCGGTCACGCGCAATGCTCCCGCACCACGACTATCCCCGAGACCAACCTTAGCCGTCGGCGCAAATCCGGTCAATTGACGGCTTCAGGTCGAATACAGGGGGACGCGACACATAATACAAAGCCGATCCGCCGCGCCTCGGACCCCGCCTCCGGAGCGATTGGTCCGACGGCGGTTCTGGCGACCGTGGTTTGCGGCCCGGCCTTCGCCGCGCCAGGGTTCGGCCCAGGGCCTGTTTCCGCCACGCGGTAAAGCCTACTCGCCCAAGGGTCGGCCGGTGCGCTCAGCCGCGCGGAGCGCGGCGTGGCCTCGGGAATATCAATTGAATATAGTGTCCCCGTATTTTCCCAGTCCAGTTGAACCGGGCGTGGATGCGGCCGGTGTAGCGGCGGTGAGCCTCGGCGAAGGTTTGGCGGAGGCCGTCAGGCGTGGCCGGGGCCATGACGAAGTGAACATGGTTGGGCATCAGGCAATAGGACCAGATCTCGGTCTTGGCCCGCACCGCCGCCGCTGCGATCAGCGCCAGATAGGCGCGGTAGTCATCATCCTCAAAGAACACCCGCTCGCGCAGATTGCCGCGTTGGGTGATGTGGTGCGGCAGTCCGGGAACTACGAGGCGGGCCAGACGGGCCATGGCGAGGAATTTCTCCCAAAGGGCCAATGGCTCATATGAATGCATGAATTTCATACAGTGTCACCATTATTCCCACCCTCGCCATGCTCCCAGGCCAGGGCTGCGCATCCGGAATGTCAATTGAATATAGTGTCTCTTTATATG
>JAYUBD010000558.1:0-3714 GCA_043740995.1 Caulobacteraceae bacterium
AGAGGCCGTCCGTCCCATCCCGGCGGAGGGCGAGGTTTTGCTACGCACCTTGTATGTGTCGCTGGACGCCGCCAACCGGGCCTGGATGCAGGGGGCGACCTACCGATCGGCCCTCGATGTCGGCGCCGTGATGGCCGGCGGTGCGCTGGCGGAAGTGGTTCAGTCCCGCGCGTCCGGATTGGCGGCGGGCGATCTGGTGTTCGCGGATACCGGCTGGCAGGACTATGCCGTGCTCTCTGGCCGGCAGCTGCGCAAGGCGCCGGATCTGCGTCCGCTCACTCACCTGCTGAGCGTCTATGGGGTGGCGGGACTGACGGCCTATTTCGGCCTCCTCGCCTGCGGTTCTCCCAAGGCCGGTGAAACCGTCGTGGTCTCGGCGGCGGCGGGCGCTGTCGGCTCCATGGTTGGCCAGATTGCCCGGATCATGGGCTGCCGCGCCGTCGGGATAGCGGGCGGCGAGGCCAAATGCGCGCTGTTGAAGCGCGAACTCGGCTTCGACGCGGCGGTCAATTACCAGGCCGGCGACACGAGGCGGGCGCTGCGGGCGGCCTGCCCGGATGGTATTGACGTCTACTTTGACAATGTCGGCGGCGAGGTGTTCGAAGCCTGTCTGTTTAACATGGTCACCCATGGCCGGATCGCCTGTTGCGGCGCGGTCTCGCAATATGACGGGGCCGCGCCCCGCACCGGTCCGCGCGGCGTGCCCGGCCTGATCGTCACCAAGCGCCTCACCCTGCGCGGATTCCTGGTTTCGGACTTCGATGCGGAACGCGAGACCGCCCTGGCCGACCTGAAGTCGTGGGTGGAATCCGGTCAGCTGGTCGTGCGCGAGGACGTGATCGACGGGTTCGAGCACCTGCCCGCCGCGCTGATCGGCCTGTTGGCGGGCGACAATATCGGCAAGCGCATGGTCAAGGTGGTTTAAAGCCCGGCGCGCCGCCGCGGCAGACGCCGCCAAATCCACAGGGGTCCGCGGATCAGGCTGTAGATAAAGGTCAGCGGGCCTGGCAGGTGAATATGCCGGCGGTCGTGGACGCTGAGCCACAGGCGGCCAAACTCATGACGGCGATAGGACCCGCCATCGGCGAACAGCAGATGTGAGAGCACGATAAGCTCGCCCAGCAACGGTCTCTCGGCAATCTCCCGCGCGCCGCCGCCGGCCATGACGTGCAGGGCGAAGCCAGCCAACCAGCGGGCCTTGGCGTTGCGACCCTGGGCAAGACCCGGGGCGTTCGACAGTGGTCGGCCCAACAATTGGCGGCAGAGGTGGAGCGCTGTCGCGGGACACACGCCGGCCCCCACCGCCTCCGGACTATGCAGAAGCCGGTCAAGGTTTGCGGCATCGCACCGGGCGAGCAAGGCCCCGAGATCCGCCAACCATTTCAGGCGCGACCAGCCGTGCGACGCGCCATGGACCGAGAGGTAGGCGAACAGGCCCTCGGTCGCCAAGGTCCGCACCGGCATGTCGGGCGCAAGGTAGACGGTCTGCCAGGCTGATCTCGCGGACAGGCCGGGCAGAAGATCGCTGTCCACCAGTCGCCAGTGCAACTCCACCGGGGTTCCGGTCCGGAGGTGGGTGAAAACACATTCCTTGGCGAGGTCCACCCACTGTGCGAAGGCGAGGGGCGACGGCTCCGGCGGGCTGGTCAACGCGTAGCCTGCATTTTCCAGCACGGCCCGCGCGCGGGAGGCGTCTTGCGGGGTCACCAGAAGGTCGATGTCCCAGGCGCTTTTCAAGCCCAAGGCGCCATAGGCCAGCATTTCCAGAGCGGCGCCCTTCAGGACTAGATTGCCGATGCCGGCGGCGTCGAGGGCATTCTGAAGGCGGTGGGTCTCCGCCGCGAAGATCAGGCCCTGGCGCGCGATCCGCGCCGCCTGGTCGCCAAGCGCCCGGGCCACGCCCGAATCCACTGGTGCGCCGGCGCGGACCAGCGCTTCACGCGCCAGGCCTTCGATCCGGTGTCGCTCCGCGACGCGCAGGAAGCCACGCCAGTCCACACCGTTAGCGGCCGCGCGCACGACCTGATCTCGGTCCGGCGATGGCGGCCAACGGCAACAGGCGGCCGCCAGCCTGAATTCAGCGGACAATTCGGGTGTTCGTGCGCCAACCGTCACGGGATCAAAGCGCGCGGGCCGCGCCGGTCAGGCCTAGCACATCCAGCATTGACGGGTCCCGGTTTTAAGGTTGATGGAAGCCGTCAGATGCGTCGTCCAGCCTATGCATGGCAAGTGGACGGGGCGGCAATACCAGGGGCTTTTCGTCAATGTCGGAGGGCGAGGAGAACGGAACCCTGGGCGGCGTCGTGTATTTCGCGTTTGGCTTAAGAATCCTGTCCGAGATCGCGCTGCCGGAACTGGACTTGGCGCCGGCTGTGCCCGACGGCCCGCCTGACGTGGTTATTCGCCGGGGTCCCGCGCCGTTCGCGCTGGCTGGCGCCCGCCAACCTGACCCGGCCATGCAGGTCGCCGGCTCGCATTTTTTGCTGACCGCGCCCGCGGGTCGCTATCTTGTGTCGAATGGCCGAACCGTCACGGTCGACGCCCCGCCGGGCGTTTCCGAAGACGATATTCGCCTCTACCTGTTGGGCACGGCGTTTGGCGGTCTGCTTCATCAGAGGTCGATCCTGCCGCTCCACGCCAATGCGATTGGCCTGGGTGATGTCGCGGTCGCCTTCGCCGGACCGGCGGGCGCGGGCAAATCGACGCTCGCGGCCTATTTCCAGTCCATGGGTCGCTCAGTGCTCTGCGACGATGTTTGCGCGGTTTGGCGGCGGTGCGGGGCGGACGCCGTCGCCCAGCCCGGTTTGGCGAGGATCAAGCTCTGGCGTGAGGCGCTTGAAGGCCTGGGTCTGGATCCCCGAGGTTTGCGGCGCGTGGCTCACGGGCTGGAAAAATTTAGCCTGCCCTCGACCTGCGCGGGTCCGCGTCGCGCTCTGCCGCTGAGGGGCCTCTACATCCTGACGGCCGAACCCTCGGCGCGGGTGGAGATCCGGGGGTTGACCGGAGCGGCCGCCATGAGCGCCCTGGTCGGCAACATCTATCGCTGGCCCCTGGCCGCCGCCATGAACCAAGCGACCGGACAGTTTGCAAATTGCGTTGATCTGCTCGCCTCATGCGAGGTGTTCGAGATCGCTCGGCCCAACGGCTTCAAAGCCTTGGGCGAGACCGCCGCCGCCGTGGAGGCGCACGTGTTGGAGGCGTTGCCGCTTGCCGCGCGGGTCTTGCGCTAGTCTTCCCGGAGGAATGACGGTATGCACGCTCGGTTCGTTCCCCAAGCACTAGTCTTGGGGCAGTGCATAGGAAGCCGCGTGGAAAACAGCCGAATTGATTCCGCCAATGCTCAGAATGCGAATTCTGATCGCTTGGCGTGGCGGCGCCCCGTCTTGCGCCGCATGAAGGCGTCGGAAGCCCAGGACGGCACGCACAAGACCAAGTCACGCGCCGACGGTTTCAGGCTGGCGTCCTAAACCCGATGAGATCTTCGCCGCTGGGTTTGGCCGATCAGGTGGGACGCAACGGCGAAGCGGTGTTCGCGCGGATCGACGGCGAGGTGGTAGCGCTGAACGCGGCCAAGGGCGAATGCTATGGCCTGGATGCCATCGGCTCGGAAATCTGGGATTTGATCGAGCCCCCCGCCGCCATCGGCGGCGTGTGCGAAACTCTGCTGCAACGCTATAATATCGACCCCGCCACCTGCCGCGCCCAGGTGCTCGA
>JAYUBD010000559.1:0-3710 GCA_043740995.1 Caulobacteraceae bacterium
CCACCAGGGCGGGCCGCGCCGGTTCGGTCGCCGCCGCCGCGATCAGGACTCTCATCAAGCGTTCGCGCAGGGGCTCGGCGATATTGCGCCGCAAGAGCGCGTCAGCCTGCTCAAACGCTTCCTGGAAGCGACCCTCCTGAAGCCGATGCTCGATGAGCCACGTTTCGGTCGGTTCGTCGCGCCAGGTCCGTTCGCCGATGAAGCCGAACAGCGCATCGGCCGTGCTCGCCTGTCCGTGACTCTGGAAGGCGATGGCGAGGTTGCGAAGGGCGACCACGTCAAGTGGGTTCGCGCTGACGGCGTTTTGCGCTTCGGCGATCGACCGGGGCGTAACCGGGTCGGGACGCTCGGCGGCCAGGGTATTCGCCAGGATTATTCCGCCGAATGCCAGCGCCGCGCCCGTGATCGCCGAGTCAAGCGGGCGGCCCCGGATGTCGCGCCAGGTCTTCGCCACGACCGCGCCGCGCTACCTGGCGATCAGGCGCCGGGCGCGCGCCACCACGCCGGACAAACCTCGCCCGGAGGGTTTGAGGTCTTTGGCGTCGTCGCCATAACCGTACCCGTAGCCATAGCCATAGCCGTATCCATAGCCGTAGCTTGGATGCGCGGCGTTGTAGCGAGTCAGCAAAACTCCCAGAACGTGTGCGCCGGCGATTGACATCCTGCGGAGCGCGCCGTTCACCTGCACGCGGGTCGTTCGGTTGGCCTCAACCACCAGCAGGCAACCGGCCACCGCCGATCCGATCATCGGGGCATCGGCGAGCGCCATGATCGGCGGCCCGTCGAACATCACCATATCGAATAGAACCCCGGCCTCGGCGATCAGCGCATGCAGGCGGGTTCCGGCCAGCAACTCCGCCGGATTGGGCGGGGTCGGTCCGGTAGTCACCACAAGAAGGTTGGTGTGGGCCGTGGGTTGCATCACGTCCTTCAGCGCCGCCGTTCCCGTGAGCAGATTGGTCAGGCCGACCCGGTTATTGACCGACGCGAGCTTTTGAACAGAAGGGCTGCGCAAATCCGCATCGACCAGCAGGACGCGAAAGCCCAGGCGCGCGACATATTGCGCCACCGCAAATGAGGTCGTGGACTTCCCGCCGCCGGGCCACGGGCTGGTGATGAGCATGGTTTTGGGAAAGCCGTCGGCCGTCGAAAATTGCAACGCCGACCTGAGCGATTGATAAGCCTCCGCCACCGGTGATCGGCTATCAGTCAAAGCCCCCACCGCCTCCTGGCCCCTCTTAAGGGACGGTATCGTGCCCAGTACCGGCAGATCATGCATCGCTTCAATGTCGGAGGGTGATCGGACGGCCTGATCAAAGGCCTCGCGGACAAAGGCCACGCCGACGCCCGCGATGATACCGGCAAACGCCGCCAGCAGCATGTTTATGAACGGCCTCGGCCGCGATGGCGTGACCGGCGCTTCGGCCCGGTCCACGATCGAGATATTATTGGCTGAAACTCCGCCCGCGACCCCAACCTCTTTGTAGCGCTGCAACAGGCCATCATAGAGAGTTCGGTTGGTGTCCACTTCCCGTTGCAGGATGGTGTAGCGAATGCTGCGGCTGCGCAGGTCCATCACCGCGGATTTTGAGCCGGAAACCTGGGCCTCCAGGGCATGTTCATTGGCGAGGGCGGCGGCGTATTGCGCGCGCAGCGACCGGCGGATGTTGCCCGCTTCGAGTCTTAGCTGCCGGTCGGTCTCGTCGGTCCTGGCCTTCAGCTGGCGCATGGTCGGGTAGTCGGGCTTAAACAGGTTCAGCTTGTCCTGATACTCTGCCGCGAGCTTGGCGCGATCCTGGCTCAACACCTGAATGGTGGGGCTCTGCAGGATGTCGGAAAGGGCCAGTCCGTTCCCGGTCTCCGCCTGTTTCCAGCGCTGTTCCGCCTTTATCCTGTCGGTCCGGGCGTTCGTCAGGGCGGCGTTAAACGCCTCAAGGTTCGCCGCGACAAGCGATTGTCCGCTTTCCGGCGTGTTGGCCGCTCTCGCGCCCCCGAGTTGGATGATCTGTTGATTGGCCGCATAGGCGACTAGGTCCCGTTCGCTTTCCTCGAGCTTGGCCTTCACCTGACCCAGGCGCTTTTCCAGGAAGTCCCGGGCATAGGACGAAGACTCGAACCGTCGATCGATCGCCGACGTAATGAAATTCTCGGCGAAGGCGTTGGCGATTTTCGCGGACAGGTCGGGTTCGGGACTGCTGAAAGTGACAGCCACAAGCCTCGACCCGCGTTCGGGAACCACGCCTTCGCCTTGCTGCAGTAGATCAATGGTCACGGTCCGTCGGTCGGCGGCGCTCAACGCCGGCCGCGCCATGGCGCGTGACGCCCCGGACATTGTGTGAATGAACGCCTCATCCTTCGCCAGACCAAGACTCTCGACGACGCGCGCCGCAAGGGCGCGGCTTCGAAGCAGGCCGTACTGGGTCTGGAAAAATTCCTCCCCGAGATTGTCCGCGGGGGTCTGGTCGTCACGGCTGACGACCTTTTCGGCCTCGCGATCAATCTGAAGCGTTGTTTGCGCCGTGTACGCGGCCTTGGTCAGGAGGGTTGCCGACGCCCCGATGGCGAGGGCCGCGATGAACACACCCAGAATCAACCATTGGTGTTTCACCAGGGTTCGCCAGTAACCGGCCAGTTCAAAGGCGCCGCCACGCGAGTCGAGCTCTGGGTCGACTTCCCAGGCAGGCGTTCGGGGGGCGCTCCGCGCTGGCCCGCGATCCGCCTCCACCGACCTTGGCGCGCGAGACAGCATGCGTTCAGTTGGCAGTGGCCCCGAAATTCCGCCGGGTTGATTCATGCCGAGATCACGATCATGGAAGCGGACGCCTACAAATAGCTGAATACAAACAGGGCGGGCAGGAACTCGACCATCCCACGCCATAGTGTCTTGGAGCGCGAAAAGTCGACGATCACCACGTCATTGCCGAACACTTCGGGGTTTTGGGCTTTGCCCGCGCCGATTTCCGCGAGGTCGAAGGCGGCGGCGTGCGGCGCGCCATCGACATTGCGGATGATGGCGACGTGATGAAGATTGGCGTTTTTGCTGGCCCCCTTGGCCTTGGCAACTGCTTCCAGCAGGCTGGTTCGACCCTTGAGCTCAAAGACGCCCGCCTCGGTCACGGCGCCCTCGACGCTGATCTTTTGGCTGACAGCCTCATCCACTGTCACGGAAACCTGGGGCGATTGCAGATAGTGGTCGGACAGGCGACGGGCGATTTCAATGGCAAGTTGGGCCGTGGTTTTGCCGCTCGCAGCGACGGCTCCGATCAGCGGCAGGAGAATTTGCCCGCTCGCATCGACTTGTATCTTGTCGATTGTCAGGTCTTTCACCTGAAAGACGCCGACGTTCAGTTTGTCGAGAACCCCAATCTTATAATTGACATCGGCGGCGGTGACCGGTCCGGACGGCAGCGGCGGGGCGGCTTCGCCTCGCGGGCCCCGCAGCTCGCCTCCCGTCAGCAGGACGACGGTCGCGAACACGACAAGACTCCGCCGTCCGGAATTTCCGGCGCGGCGCGATTCGCTGCGTAACACTGCGGTCATTCAAATAACTCCAGGGTTCGCGGCGATGCGCCAGGGCGTTCATCGGCGCGCATTCCACCTGCGCGTGAGGCGAAGCGTTAACAGGAAAGGTCGGGTTCGTCAGTGACGCATCTTGTCCCACGGCCTGACTTTCCAGGCGGCCTCGCCATACAGTCACAAAAGGCGCATAG
>JAYUBD010000560.1:0-3707 GCA_043740995.1 Caulobacteraceae bacterium
GTGGAGGCCTCCAGAACCAACACTGAGCGCCCGGCCCTGGCCATCGTCGCCGCCAGCGCCGAACCGGCGATCCCGCCGCCGATGATCACCAGATCGTAGCTGCGGGTCATGGCTCGGACTCCTCGATCGCGGATGGCGGACTATTGTCTAGGCCTAGTGCTACGGCAAGGGCGAGCCGTTGGCGCCGACGTGTTGCCACGCGTGGAGGTTTTGATAGCCAAAGTTGGCAATGTCGACGTGTCCACCGCGGTTCTCAAATGATCGAAGCCCGTCAGACCGAGATATTTCGGGACTGGCTTGCGAAATTGCGCCACGCCCGCCGCGGGGGCGACGTCCCCCGGTTCCGGCCGGTGGCCGGCCTGAGGACAGGCTCGGGCGTAGTTTCCCGCCGGCCGTTCGTCCGCCTGCCAGGCGAAGGCGAGATTGGCCGAAGCGCGAAAACTCACGACCCAACACGGGCAGGCGCCGCCATGGCCGTCTCGATGGCGTTCGTGAGATCAAGGGCTCGGAATGGTTTGGCCAGCATGGTTAGACCAGGATCGGCGTGCGGTGGCAGTTCGGCGTAGCCCGTCGCCAAAATCACGGGCAGATCTGGCCGCCTGTCTTCTATTTCCGCGATCAGTTGCAGGCCGGTCATGTTCGGCATGCCCTGGTCGGTGATCACCAGCTGGATGCCACTTTCGCGCCGAAGGATGGCTAGCGCGTCGCGCGCGGAAACGGCCTCGAATACCTTATGGCCAAGATCTTCCAACATCAACGTCGTGTTGGTCAGAACCAGCGAATCGTCATCGACGACCAAAGCGATCAGCGGTCGGCGCTGTTTCGCTGGCGCTGACGCAGGCGCCTCGACGTTGATTGCTTTTGGGGTTTTCTTTGCGACAGGCAGCCAAAGCTCGGCCGTCGTGCCGCGCCCCTTCGCGCTTTTCAGGGTGAGGTGCCCGCGAGACTGTTGAGCCAAACCGAGCACCATCGCGAGCCCCAAACCGGTCCCTTTGCCCACGTCCTTGGTGGTGAAAAAAGGATCCATCGCCCGTGCAAGCGTATCGTCGTCCATGCCTTCCCCGGTGTCCGTTAGCGAGAGGCAGACATATTCGCCGGGTTGCAATCGCGCATCCCCGATTGCGGCGGTCTCCGGCCGCGCCGCGATCACAAGGGAGCCGCCTTGCGGCATGGCGTCCCGTGCGTTGACCGCGAGATTCAGCACCGCCATTTCCATTTGGTTCGGATCCGCATTCACCCAGGGGATATCGAGCGGAAAGCGACTCTCGATCCTTACCGAAGGCCCGAGAGACCGTTCGAGCAGCTCAGCCATGCCGTGGATGAGCGCCACGATATCGACCGGCTGAGAATTGAGCTCCTGACGCCGTGCAAAAACCAGCATGCGCTTTGTCAGCGCCGCGCCGCGTTCGGCGCCGGCCAAGGCGTTGTCGATCATGCGGATGACGGACGTATCGCTGGTCCGTCGACGCGCGATCTCGAGGCTGCCAATGATTGCGGCGAGCAGATTGTTGAAATCGTGCGCGATGCCGCCGGTTAGTTGTCCGATAGCCTCCATCTTCTGCGACTGAAAGAGAACCTCCCGCGTCCTGTCGAGGGCAAGCTGCGCATCGCGCCTTTCCGTGAGGTCGCGCGTGATCTTGGCGTAGCCCAAAAGCTCGCCCGCCGGATCGCGGATCGGATCGATGATGACGTTTGCCCAAAACCGGCTGCCATCCTTGCGTACACGCCATCCTTCGCCCTCGAATCGGCCGTCCTTGGCGGCTACGGCGAGCCCGAGCATGGGTAAGCCAGCCTCCCGATCTTCATCGACGTAGAAGCGTGAGAAGTGTTGGCCGAGAATTTCGGCCTCTTCGTAGCCCTTGAGATGGCTTGCCCCCCGATTCCAGCTGGCTATTACGCCGTCGGGATCGAGCATGTAGATGGCGTAGTCGGTCACTGCATCGACCAGGAGGCGATAGCGCCGTAGCTCCGCGGCCTCTGTCTCCTTCTCCTTGAGATCATGCTCCAGCACGCCCACGGCGGTTTGAAATTGATTCTCTCGCTCCCTCAGCGCGACCAGCGCCCAGCCACGGTCGATGGCGCCGCGTGTCTGTTCGGCTTCGGTGGGATCGAGCAGCAATTCCCCCAGTTCCGGGTGCTGGTCCATCACTCGGATCATGTCTGGTTCGTAAATCAGGTCGCTGTGGGTTTCCGTCCAGAAATGGGCGGCCCGAACAAAGGCCATGAAAGCGAAGAGATATTCCAGATTGATCTCGCCGACGGCAATGCGCACGGCGTCGCGGACAAGGCGGGGGGCAAGCGGCGCCAGAAACAGCACGGTCAGCGCGTCGAAAAGATCATGCTCAAACTCGGTGCCGGGCGCCGGTATGGCTTCAATGACGGATCGACCGGACAAGCGTTCGATAATGGCCCCAAGCCCTTCGGAGACCAGGACGGGTCGGCGCAGCAGCGCCATCACCTCGTCCACTGTTTCCGGCTCTGCCGAGGCGTCACCGGCGGGCCGCCCCTGGCCGATCAGGAAGCCGACGTGACGCACGATGCAGTAGCGCACCACGCAGAAGCGCGAGAAATGAACGAACAGGCGTTCCTTGAAGAGCGAGGGCAGGGGGTTGTCGAGGTAGGCCGAATTGGTGAAGTCCCAGAGGTGCTCGATCAGCCCGGGCGCAGCTTCAGCCGAGCAAAAGAAATTCGGTAACATCCCGAACCGGTCGGCAACCTTTTCGTGGAAGGTGGTGGGTTCCTTCATGTCTGCATCCTTGGAGCGTCTGTCGGCGCGACTCGGGTGGGCTTGCGCTCAGTCGTGGCGGACAGGACGGCTATATAACTACGCAAGCACTTTTCCGATCTGAGACTTCGACGTGACCTTCGGCGTGACTCCGGTCACGAACGATCGCAGAACGGCCAAGTCGATGCTTTGTTGCACGCGTATGACCCGATGACCCGGTAGAAGCGCATCGGTCTTTGCGGACCGAACTCCTCAGAGCGAAATCCCACCTAATTGAATCATTGAGGATTCCCAAACCAGTTCGGGGATGATTCCCACTACCCGCCAGGGAAGGGGGCCGGCAGGCATGTCGAAAGCTCCTTCGCTTGATCTGAGAGAAGGGGTTCTGGCGGCGCTCGCCCGTGGAGTGTCGGATCGACAGGCAGCGGCTCCTTTTGGGGTGAGCGCCGCGAACGCCGCGAATGCCGCGAGCGCCCGTCGCTGGCGCGGTCTTAAGCGCGACCGGGGCGACGCGCGACCGCGCTCTAGTTCCCTCTCATAGCCAGGGCGCCCGCGTCTCGCGGCTGAGCATGTCCTCATAGCTCGGCCGCGCCCGCACCACCGCGAAAGCGTCGCCCCGGACCAGGACTTCGGGGATCAGCGGGCGGGTGTTGTATTCGCTGGACATCACCGCGCCATAGGCGCCGGCGGACATGAAGGCGACCAGATCGTCGCCTTCGAGGGGCGCCAGCAGGCGGTCGCGGGTGAAGGTGTCGCCGGTCTCGCACACCGGGCCGACGACGTCATAGCCGATCGACTCTCCGGGGCGCGGCGCGACCGGGCGGATGTCGTGATAGGCCTCGTACATGGCCGGGCGGATGAGGTCGTTCATGGCCGCGTCAAGGACCGCGAATCGGCGTCCGTCCGGGCGTTCGTGCACATGGATCACCCGCGCGACGAGCACGCCGGCGTTGGCGGCGATCACCCGGCCGGGCTCGAAAGC
>JAYUBD010000561.1:0-3703 GCA_043740995.1 Caulobacteraceae bacterium
ATGGATGCCGGGCGTCTCGCCCAATCGGCGCTTGATCTCCTTGGCGATGCCGCGACCATTGACCCCCAGGGCCTTCTCGCCGGCGAAATCGACGAATTCCAGCTGGATGCGGCCGATCGTGTCATTGGGCGGGGCCGACCGACCGCCGCCGCCGCCGCCGGCGCCCGAGCGGGTATAGACGGATTTTACGCCCTTGATGCCGCTCAAGCGGTTTTCAACCTGGGCGACCAGACCGTCCATGGCGTGGACGGAGAGATTTCCCCGCGCTTGGACGTAGACGGTGGCGTTGTCCGGTTCATTGTCCAGAAAGAACAAGACCCGGTGCGGCTGGGCCACGAACAGGCCGAAGATCCCCACAATGATCATCAGGGCGATGGCGGTGACCATCCATGGGCGATGTGACGCGCCGCTGAGCGTCCTGGCGTACCAGCCCATGAAGCCGCTCATGGCGCGCGGATCGCCGTGCTCGGACTTTTCGATCTCGGCCAAATGTTTGAGATCGACCCCCTGCTTGCGACCGACCAGCGAGCCTAGGGCCGGGGTGACGATCAGGGCGACGAAGATCGACGCGCCCAGGACAAAAAACAGTGTGAGCGGAAGAAAGCTCATGAACTTGCCGGCGATGGCGTTCCAGAACAGGAACGGTACGAAGGCCGAGAGCGTGGTAAGCGTGCCGTTGACCACCGGCCAGAACATGCGGGTGGCCGCCGCCGAAAAGGCCTGCGCCTTGTCCATGCCCTCGGCCATCTTCCGGTCGGCATATTCCACGATGACGATGCCGCCATCCACCAGGATGCCCACCGCCAGGACCAGGCCGAACATCACCATCTGATTGAGCGTGATGTGAAAGGCCTGCAGCATCAGGAAGGCCAACAGGAAGCAGACGGGAATTGAGGCGCCGACCATCAAGCCCTGACGGATCCCAAGCGCCCCGATAATGATCAGCATCACCAGCAGGGTGGCGGTAATCAGCCCGCTTTCCAATATGGTCAGGGTCTGGCCGATGAACGCGCTTTCATCGAAGGTGTAATCGGCGTGGATGGTCGCCGGCCAGCGCTTGGCGTCGGCGTTCACCAGGGCCTTCACCGAGGCCACCGTATCCAGCACATTGGCGCCCGGCCGCTTGACCACCTCGACAGTGAAGGCCGGCTGCCCGTTGAACCGGCTGATATGGTCGGCATCCTTGAAGGTGCGGCGCACCGCGCCGATGTCGCCCACCGTTATCACCCGATCGCCGCTGGTCTTGATCGGCAGGCGCAGGATATCGTCGGCGGAGTTCACCACGCCGGGCAGCTTGACGGCGAAGGTTCCCTGCCGGGTGATCAGATTGCCGGCCGGGATCAGCTGGTTGTTCCGACTGATGACCCCGGCGAGGTCTTGCGTGCTGACGCCGTAATCCTCCATCCG
The DNA here is from genome assembly GCA_043740995.1 of Caulobacteraceae bacterium. Lineage (GTDB taxonomy): Bacteria > Pseudomonadota > Alphaproteobacteria > Caulobacterales > Caulobacteraceae > Acaudatibacter. The sequence goes on from JAYUBD010000561.1 coordinate 1,408, forward strand.
CACCGGATCGATGGTGACTTCCAGCAGTTCATCCCGCCCGCCGGAGACATCGGCGCGGAGAACACCCGGCAGGCCTTCCAGGTCTTGTTTCAGCGCGCGGGCGGTGGCGTAAAGGGCGCGCTCCGGCGCGGCCCCGGCCAGGACAATGCCGATCGACGGATTGTCGGCGATATTCTCTTCTTCGATGATCGGCGGCAGGGCGTCCGGCGGGAATTTGCCGCGTGCCAGATCGACCTTGGCGCGGACATCCTGCAGCACCTTGTTCTTGTCGAAATTCACCTCGAATTCGAGGGTGACGACCGCCACGCCGCCATAGGCGCGGGCATTCATCTCCTTCAGGCCGCGCAGGGATTGCAGCTCCCGCTCCATCGGCCGGACCAGAAGCCGTTCGGCATCCTCCGGGCTGACGCCAGGATAGGGCACCTGGATGACGATGAACGGTATGGTGATGTCGGGATCCGCCTCGCGAGGCATCGCGAAATAGGCGGACAGGCCAAACAGGCTGAGGACGAGCGTGATCGCCAGCACGACCTTGCGCCGTTGGATCGCCCCGTCGATGAGACTCTTGATCATGTTCCGCTCCCGGGCGGCGGCGCGGCGGAGACCCGCACCTTCTGGCCTTCGGAAACATAGGACTGGCCGACAGTGATCAGCCGCACGTCGCCCGACAGGCCGCGCGCCCAAACTCCGGCGGGGGTTTCCTCCAGCACGGCGACCGGCGCGAAGACGACCATACCGCGCGCATCGACGAACCGCACGCCCTGGCGTCCGGTCGCGTCGAGCACGAGCGCCGACACCGGTATGAGATGGGCCGGGCCGGAGCCGGCCCCGACCCGCACCTCGACCGACAGGCCCGACGGCGCGCGATTGCCGGGATTGGCGGCGGTGATCTCCACGCGATAGGTGCGGGTGGCGGGATCGGCGTCCCGGCTGACGAAACGAACATGCCCGCTGATCACCGCGCCGGAGACCAGCCGGCCGGCGGCCCCAGCGCCGACCTTCAAATTGGCGACCTCGGTTTCCGGTACATCGCCGACGATCAGCACGGGATCAAGCTCGATCATCGTGCCGCACGACTGGCCGGGGGCCAGATAGGCGCCGATCTCGGCGTCCCGGTGGTCAAACACCCCGCCAAACGGGGCGACAATATTCACCTGACGCAGCGCGACCTCCGCCTGGCGGACGGCGGCGGCGGCGGAATCCATGGCGGCCTGGTCGGTCAACACCTGGGTTTTCGATCGGAACCCCTTGGCCGCCAAATTGGCGGACGCCTGCATCTGCAGATCGCGGGCCCGCAGTTCCGCCCGGGCCTGATCCAGGCTCGCCTGTCGCGCATCCACCGCCAGACGGCAAAGCAGGGTTCCGGCGCGCACATAGGCGCCTTGCAGGATCGGCGTGGCGGCGACCACGCCGGGGGTTTCCGAGCGCACCACCACGGTGCGGGCCGCCTGGGTCCTTCCCCGGAAGGTTACCACATAGGCATGGTCCATCTGCGGAACCAGGCTGACCCGGACCAGGGGAAGGGCGGGCGCGGCGGCCGCCTTGCCGCCAGCCTCGCCGGGTTTGGCGGCAGGTCCCAGAAACGGGCGCGCCAACAGATAGACGAGCACCACCAGGACGATGGCGCCAACCACGGCATAGGATGGCTTAAGGCGCATGCCTTCTGGTCTTTCGCGGGCCGACACATCGGCTCTGATGATCATTTTGTCTAAACGAAGCGGGTTGTCGGGCGAACATTGTTTCGACGCAAATGAATATGCGGACAGAATTGGCGGAACGGACGGGATTTGACGGGTTTTACGCGGGTCGTGGCGGTTTGTGCGGGCGTTAATTGGTGGTTGATGGGCGGGTTTTCGCGGTCTGCAACCTAGCCGTAACCGTTGATTTTGTTCAGGAAAAGCCTCCTATTTGGAGAGGCCCCGAAAAATCCAGTGGGAATTGGCCGTCGAGACGCAGCTTCGACACCGCGAATCATTGCATTGTGCAATTGTCGCGGGGCCCGATCAAGCGAATTGAGCCAGGCTCCTCTCCCGGCTCCTTGTTTTGATCGGGGACTGGGCTAAACCGCGCCGTTGGAGTAGATCGGCGGCCAACCCCCGACCCTTGAGAGACGACGCCCGTGAAATATCTTCATACCATGGTTCGCGTAGGCGACCTCGACAAGGCCCTGGGCTTTTATTGCACCGGGCTCGGTCTTGAGGAGGTGTCGCGTTTTGACAATCCGGCCGGTCGTTTCACGCTGGTGTTTTTGGCGGCGCCGGACGACGTCGAGGCGGCCCGGGAAAAGCGGGCGCCC
>JAYUBD010000562.1:0-3699 GCA_043740995.1 Caulobacteraceae bacterium
AACCGCCCAGGCCCGCATCGCGCAGGAAGCCCAGCACCGCCGCGTTGAACGCCGCCGGCTGGTCGATATTGGCGGCGTGGCCGGCGTCGGCGATCACCAGCTTTTTCGCACCGGGAATCTTGGCCGCCATATAGTCGCTGGCGGCGAGGAACGGCGTGTCGTTGGCCCCCACCACCACCAGCGCGGGGACCGCGATGGTCGGCAGGCTGGAGATCACCCGCGCGTCGGTCTGGGTCAGCATGCCGCGCGCCGCGCGCGCCAGTCCGTCGGCGGACCGATGCGTGCTGGTGCGCATCTCGACGCTGCCCGCCGCCAGACCTCCCAGCCCCTCGGTTTCATAGCGTTCCGCCGTGCGCCGGGCGTTCTGGTTCCAGCCCTCGCGCGCCTCGTCATTGCGATAGCCGGGGCCGGTGTCGATGATCAGCAGGGCGCGGGTCCGGGCCGGATGCGCCAGATGAAACGCCAGGCTCATATAGCCGCCCAGCGACAGGCCGCCGATGATCGCCGTCTCCGCGCCCCCCACGTCCAGCAGGGCCGCCATGTCGGCCACGGTTTGCGCCTCGCTATAGGCGGCGGGATCCTCCGGATAGTCGCTCTGGCCGTGGCCGCGCATATCCCAGGTGATCAGCCGGAAATGCTCGGCGAACGGCGCCGCCTGACCGGCCCACATCCGCGAGGTGGCGGAATAGCCATGGGTGAGCAAGAGGGGCGGCCCCTCGCCGTGCACTTCGTAATAGAGTTCAACGCCGTCGCGGTTCAGTTTGGGCATGGCTGGTCCTTTAAGGGTTAGAGCATATGGCCGGATGAACTACGCCCCGACAAACACGCCGGTGCGACGCTCGTTCACCGATTTCACCCCCTCGGCGAAATCCGCCGTGGCGCGCAGCCAGGTCTGTTCCACCAGTTCGTGATCGGTTTGGCGTTTCACCGCATCGGCCAGGCCGGCGCGCAGGGTGGCGCGCGTCGAGATCACGGCCAGGGGCGCGGCCTCGGCGATTTCCTGGGCCAGGGCCAGAGCGGCGCCAGGCAATTCCTCCAGCGGGACCATCTGATCGGCCAGGCCCCAGGCCAGGGCCTCGTCGCCCTTGATCCGCCGTCCGGTCAAACACATCAGCTGCGCGCGCTGCGGGCCGATCACCCGGGGCAGGGTATGGGTGATGCCAAACCCCGGATGAAAACCCAGCTTGACGAAATTGGCGGCGAACCGCGCCTCGGGCGCCACGACCCGGAAATCCGCCACCAGAGCCAGACCCAGCCCCGCGCCCACCGCCGCGCCCTGGATCGCCGCGATGATCGGCTTCTTGGCCGAGAACAGCCGCACGGCCTCGACATACAGCGGATTGATCCCCGCCATGCCCTGACCGCCGACCCCGGTCGGCGAAGCCAGATCCGCCCCGGCGCAGAACGCCTTGCCGGCGGCGGACAGCACGGTGGCGCGCAGGCCGCCGTCGGCGTCGATATCGTCCAGCGCGTCGGCCAGATCGCGCATCAGATCGACGCTCACGAAATTATTCGGCGGCCGGCTGATCCGCAGCAGCGCCACAGGCCCGTCAATGCGCGCGGAAATCTCGCCATATTGGTTTTTCATCGTTTCGATCCCAAAAGGTTGCGGGCCACCACCCAGTTATGGACTTCGGTCGGACCATCATAGATGCGCATGGTGCGGATCTTGGCGGCCATCAGCTGCAGGGGCATTTCCTTGGTCATGCCCATGGCGCCATAGGTCTGCATGGCGCGGTCGATCACCTCCCAGGCCATTTCCGTGGCAAAGGCCTTGATCATCGAGATTTCCAGGCGGGTGTCGCGGCCCTGGTCGATTTTCCAGGCGCAATCATAGGTCATCAGCCGCGCGGCGTGGATGCGGGTCGCGGCGTCGGCCACCCAGCCCTGGATCACCCCGCGCTGGGCCAGCGGCTGGCCGAAGGTGACGCGTTGCGGGGCATAGTCGCAAATCATGTCCAGCGCCCGCTGCGCCATGCCAATCGACCAGGCCGCCATTTCCAAACGCCGGGTGCCCAGCCGCAATTGCATCGGCGCGAAGCCCTGGCCCTCGGTCCCCAGCAGCTTCCAGTCCGGCACCCGCAGGTCTTCCAGCAACACCTCATAGGTCAAGGCGCCGCCGATCATCGGAATGGCGCGCAGCACATTGAAGCCCGGCGATCCCTTATCGACCAGAAACGCCGAGATGCCGCCCCGCGCGCCCTTATCGCGGTCGGTCACCGCCATCAGGATGGTGAAGTCGGCGTCCTTGGCGCGGCTGATCCAGATCTTGCGGCCATTGATCACCCAGTCGTCGCCGTCCCGCACCGCGCGGGTGATCATCGCCGCCGGGTCGCCGCCGGCCCCCGGCTCCGAAATGCCGATCGCCGAGATGGTCTCGCCCGCGACATAGGGGGCCAGATACTCCTTGCGCTGGCGGTCGGTGACGGTGGCGGCCAGCATGCGCAGATTGGGCGAGTCGGGCGGCAAGGTATAGGGCGTGACGGTGCGGCCCAGATGTTCGTTCACCGCGATCATCGCCACCGCCGGCAGGTCGGCGCCGCCGACATCCTCCGGTGCGTCCAGCCCCCACAGACCAAGCTTTCTGGAAACCGCATCGATCCGCACGCGATCGGCCTCGTCGATGCCCAGGCCCTCGCCCCGCGCCTCGCGCGCCAGGACGGCGGCTTCCAGCGGCATCAGCTCGTCATCGACAAACCGCCCCACCAGATTGGCGAGCATGCGATGCTCTTCAGCCAGCTCGAAATCCATTCGACGTTCCCCTTGGCCCGGGCTGTTCCGCCCGGGTCTCAACAGTGTAGGCTTCGCAGGTCGGCGCGAGGCCGCCAACCCATCATGCCCGCGACGGCAAAAAGAGGCGAGACGTTTTGGTGAAAACCCACACATTGGCCGCCGAGGTCACCGGCCCCCTGAAGGGCGTGCGCATCGTCGACCTGACCAGCGTCGTGTTTGGCGCCTATGCCACGCAAATGCTCGGCGACATGGGCGCCGACGTGATCAAGGTGGAGTTTCCGGGCGGCCGGCGGGGCGGCGGCGGCGACATCATGCGCTGGGCCGGACACGGCCAGCCGGACGGCCCCGAAGACATGGGGCCGATCTTCATGACCATCAACCGCAACAAGCGCTCGATGCTGCTGGATCTGCGCGAGGAAAAACACCTGGCCGCCCTGCGCAAACTGGTGGCCACCGCCGACGTGTTTGTCGCCTCGGTGCGCTATGACGGGCTGAAGCGCCTGGGGCTCGACTATCAGGCGATCAAGGCGATCCGGCCCGACATCGTCTATGCCCATGCCGCCGGCTACGGGGCCGACGGCCCCTATGCCGGCGAGCCGGCCTATGACGATCTGATCCAATCCGCCTCCGGCCTCGCCGACCTGTTGCCCAGGGTCGATGGCGATCCGACGCCGCGGCTGCTGCCCACCCTGGTCGCCGACAAGGTCAGCGGGCATTTCCTCAGCCAGGCCATCCTCGCGGCGCTGTTCCATCGCGAGCGGACCGGCGAGGGCCAGTTCGTCGAGACGCCGATGCTGGAATGCATCACCAGCTTCGCGCTGGCGGAACACATGTACGGCCATGTCTATGATCCGCCGACCGGCCCCTGGGCCTATCCCCGCGTCGCCAATCCCGAGCGCAAACCCTTCGCGACCCAGGACGGCCATATCGGCCTGTTGCCCTATACCGACCAGCAATGGGACCAGT